>JBAYAV010000286.1:0-4274 GCA_041669565.1 Lentisphaeria bacterium | reverse complement strand
GCTGAAATGGCAACGGGCGAAGGTAAAACGCTTGTTGCTGTTTTGCCGCTGTATCTGAATGCGTTGACCGGTCGTAATGTGCAACTTGTTACGGTTAATGATTATTTAGCCAAACGTGATTCTGATTGGATGGGGCATGTCTTGCGTTGGCTTGGCCTGACTGTTGGCTGTCTTCAAAATAATATGGATCCGGAGCAGCGCCGTGAGCAGTATGCCTGCGATGTGACGTATGGTACAAATAGTGAATTTGGTTTTGATTATTTGCGTGATATGGGCATGGCGACCGATAAAGCGGAGCTTGTTCAACGCGATTATTTTTATGCCATCGTGGATGAAATTGATAGTATTTTGATCGATGAGGCGCGGACGCCGTTAATCATTGCGGGCCCCTGCAAGGTATCGACACATATGTTTGATAAATTAAAGCCATCGGTGGAGCAGCTTTATAGTAATCAATACAAGTTGATGGATCAGCTTATGCAAGAAGCCAAAAAGATTCTTGATGATGAGAATGCGGATCCGGAGGACTTGAATGATGCATATATGAAGCTGATGAAGGTCCAGCTCGGTATGCCGAAGCACAAAACTTTAATGCGTTTTATGGAATCACCAAAGATCCGCAAGGCATTAGAGAAAAAGGATATGGAGTTGCACAGCGATACAAATCGCGGTTTTTTGCAAAAGACCAAAGAGACGATGTATTTTGCCATCGATGAGCGTAGTAATGAGGCCGATTTGAGTGAACAGGGGCGTCAGTTTCTGCAGCCGGGTGATCCGGATGCCTTTGTGATCCCTGATTTACCGACCATTTTTAATGAGATCGATGAAAATTCTGATTTAGATGAAGGTCAGAAATTAGAGAAGCGCAAAGAGGCGCAGGTGGAATATGATCATAAATCGGAAATGATTCAAAATATTTCACAGCTTCTGCGTGCGTATTGCCTCTTCGATAAGGATGTGCATTATGTGGTGCAGGATAATAAAGTCATTATTGTAGATGAGTTTACAGGCCGTCCACAACCGGGACGGCGTTTTAGTGAGGGACTGCATCAGGCTTTGGAAGCAAAAGAAAATGTGAAAATTGAGCGCGAAACACAAACGCTGGCATCCATTACGATTCAGAATTACTTCCGTATGTACGATAAACTTTCTGGAATGACTGGTACTGCTGAAACAGAAGCGACCGAATTTAAGTCTATTTATAATCTGGATGTGATTGTGATTCCTACGAATAAGCCCTGTATTCGTAAGGATGGAAATGATCATGTTTATAAAACACAGCGTGAAAAATATGCGGCTGTTGTGGATGAGATTGAAGCATGTCATAAGACTGGACAGCCGGTTCTTGTGGGTACAATTGCGGTAGATGTTTCTGAAACTTTGAGTAAGCTGCTGACACGTAGAAATATTATTCATAATGTCTTGAATGCTAAGCATCACGAAAGTGAAGCAGAAATTGTATCGCTTGCTGGACAATACGGTGCAGTGACAATTGCTACAAATATGGCTGGTCGTGGTACCGATATTAAGCTGGGGCCAGGAGTGAAAGAAGCCGGCGGTTTGCATGTTATTGGAACAGAGCGTCACGACTCCCGAAGAATCGACCGGCAGTTGCGCGGACGTTGTGCCCGTCAGGGCGACCCGGGATCTTCCCATTTTTACGTTTCGTTTGAAGATAATCTGATGCGTTTGTTTGGCTCGGATCGCATTACATCCATTATGGAAAAAATGGGCTTGAAGGAGGGCGAAGAGCTTTCTCATCCGCTTCTGAATCGAACGATCGAAAATGCGCAGCGGAAAGTGGAACAGCAGCATTTTGGGGTTCGTAAAAGAACCTTGGAGTATGATGATGTTATGAATATGCAGCGTACCGCAATTTATAAGATGCGCCGCGATGTTCTTTTAACGGAAGACTCCCGCAATATGATTCTTGATTTTATGTTTACCGCTGTTTCAGAACGCGTTGAAAATGCGTATGCTGCTCAGGTAAAGGATGAAAAAGTGGATCTGACGGTCGTTAAGGAGTGGCTTGCGCGGACGGTTCCTATTGGTTTTACGGCTGAAAACTTTCCTGAATCCGCGGATCCGAATGTGGTAAGTAACGCTATTATGAAGCGAATTGAAGAGGAATATAAAATCAAAGAGCGCTATGAACAACCGGATAGTTTGCGTTGGCTTGAACATTATATTATGCTTCATTCGTTGGATAGTCTTTATCAGGATCACTTATATGCTATGGATGCGTTGCGTCAGGGTGTTCAGCTTCGCTCGTATGGTCAGCGCGATCCGCTGGTTGAATATAAGCAGGAGGCTTATAAACTTTATGCGGCATTAATGGATAGCGTAAAGGATGAGATCTGTTCGAAGGTATTTCGGATGAGTACGGTAAGACCCGAGGAAGTTGCCCGCCTGGAGGCGGAATTGAACCGTAAGGATCGTCGTTCCGGTGATGGCGGACGAATCAGCCAAATCCACCAGGAGCTTGGACAATTTGGATCAACGAATGGGGAAAATACTTCCGATGAAAGTGGAGCCGATCCGAATGCTCCAACGATCCGTAAAACGATCCGGCGAGATTTACCGAAGGTCGGGCGGAATGACCCTTGCCCGTGCGGCAGTGGTAAGAAATATAAGAATTGCTGCGGTCGATAATTATTAGAAAAAACCTTTCTCCAAATGGTGAACAGACTGCAAAAAGAAATAATCTTTTTGCAGTCTGTAAAGTACTTCTATTACGAATATTCCATGAAGAGAAAGGTTTTTGCTTTATAAAAGAATCTCTTGTATAGGGATGATTTGGGATATATACAAAAATGATATTTTGTACAAATTACATGCTTTTCAATATTGTCCTTTTTATAATTGGGATTGTGTGTTTAGTAAAAGGCAGTGACTGGTTTGTGGATGCTGCTAGTATTATTGCAGAACGCCTCCATGTATCAGATTTAATTATTGGTCTTACGGTTGTTAGTTTAGGGACAAGTATGCCTGAATTGGCCACCAATTTATTTGCTTCTTTTTATCATAACAATGCGATTGTTTATGGAAATGTTATCGGTAGTAATTTTACAAATGTGATGCTTGTTTTGGGAACGGGGGCATTTATAATGGGATACATCAAGATAAAAGACAAAAAATTATTTTATCGTGATGGCACCATAATGATAAGCATGACTCTGATTACGTGGGGCAGTGCAGTCTTTTTGGGAGGGCTTCCCCGCTGGCTTGGCGTGCTTTATTTAGTTGGCTTGGCGGGATATCTTGCTCTGCTACTGAATGAGAAAAAAAATGAGTTGCGCGTAAATGAAAGCGATAATAAATTTGTGCGTTGTCGTACTTGTATTGTCCTTTTATTTTTGCTGTTTGGACTGTTGATGATTTTTATGGGTGCAAAAGTGGTTGTTGATAATGTTATTTGGTTTTCTGGCAAATTAGGGATCCCGCAGGCCGTTATTGCGGTCACGGTTGTGGCACTTGGAACAAGTCTGCCGGAATTGGCAGTGACGGTTGCCGGAATTATAAAGAAACATAATGATTTGGCATTGGGGAATATTGTGGGCAGTAATATTTTTAATTTGATGCTTATTTTGGGACTGTCAGCGGTTATCCATCCGCTGACTGCATTTCCTGAAATACGTAATTTTAATCTGCCGATGCTTGTTTTGTCCGATCTTCTTTTATTAGTATTTATGCGGTGGGGATGGAATTTGAATCGTTGGAAGGGCGCTGTCTTTTTATTGGGGTATGTTGCGTTTTTATGTATTAATTTCAGCTGTATGCTGTAAATATATTTTATGATGTTGATATACTAAATGGAGTTCGGCGAAGACTGTCTAGATATTATGTACGATGTTCCCGATAATCAAACACTCCTTCCTTCCTTCCATTCATTTGTTTGTAAATGGTGATGCTAATAAACGATCCTTGTGAAAACATACGACGCTAGTGATATTATTCGTGTGTTTCCACCGAACCGGAATATAATTATATTTTCGCATGGTCTAAAGAACTCTTTTTGAGGTTTCCTGAGACACATATACTTTGTTGTTGATCATTTTCGATATCGTAGCTGTCAAGAGGCCTACTTTTTCGGCAATTGTATCGATGGATATTTTCTTTGTGATAAAAATAAGTATAGTGTGTTGTTTAACTAGTGGCGGAACGAAAACCCCCTTTTTGAGAAAGAACAAATCATTTATCATAAAAAAAGATACTGATTGTTATAGAAAAACTAAAAATTTAGTTGTAAAATCTAATTATTTTTTGTTTTTTAG
>JBAYAV010000285.1:0-4345 GCA_041669565.1 Lentisphaeria bacterium | reverse complement strand
TCGGTGTCTTTGAAACCACGGTTTATGCTGGATAGTGTTATGCCTTTAAAAACTCTGGGGTTTGGGGCAAAGCCCCAATTAAAAGTTGCTGCAAAATTTCGTTTCAGACATAACCAAGACAGTATTTGATATAAAAGACATTAGTAGCGGCGGATATATTTTAAGGAGTACGGTATTAAACAGCCAAAACAAAGAAATGGGTAATTTTTCATACCGCAAATTCAATTGGCCCAAGAAAAAATCATGGGGATCAGAATATGCGAATCAAGCAAAAGTGTTAAACAACTTTGTTTCCGAACTATATTCGGCAAAACAATTAAGAATTGCCAACTCAACAAAAATTAAATTTACAAATCCGCGAGAAGGCTGGGTCTATATTAAATCAATCCGCTCCTCGGCGCCAATAACAATAACCCTTGATGCTCAACAAACAAAAATATTAGATTTAACATTGCGAAAGTCAAGCAATGAAACCATGCGTTTCCTAACCGAAGGCAAACACTTTATAACAATTCATACCACGGACAATGCGATTCTTGAAAATTTAGTCATTCGCACAATGCCCGAAATTGTTCTTTGTGAATATCAAACACGACCGGATGGCGGCTACCGCAAACGCATATGGAACGGAATGCAAACTCTGCTAAAGGTCTGTAATGTAACAATGGAATCTTTTGTGAGAGCTGGCAAAACTGATCATTACAAAGAAATAATATCCTCAGAAGAGCTAAAACGAATCAAAACATGGCGCGCTGCTGGCCGTAAAAGCATTGTCCAAATTCCAATTCCTGGATTTACAACTAAAAGTATTCCTCATAAACAGACATATAATTATTGGACAAATTCAATTGGTATGACTACCTTTGACGGTATTTCTATTGATGAGTTTGGCAATGAGACACCAAAAGAGCTCACTTTTTGTAATGAAGCTGTAAAAAGAATCAACGCAGAAAGAAAATTCGATTCAAAGCGCTTATATGCATACTGCTGCCCTGCTTGGGATACGCATAAACAATCCATTGAATTTAGAAAATCATTAATAGCTGGGAATCATTTTTATGCTCCCGAATTATATTTACGGGAACAAAAAACACTCAATGAAGCAAAAAAAAATATAATCTTCATGTTTCGCTATCTCGAAGAATGGGAAAAGACATATCCCGGTTCCATTTCTAACATGCTTGTTACATTATGTTGTACAACATTAGGAGAGCAAGGATACTACCGTCAAGATACGTTTGCTAATGTTGACTTTAAGGTCTATTATGATTTACAAATGAATTACATGGCAAATGCTCCCTCCTTTTTCAATGTCGGGGGCATCACATCCTGGGTTATTCGTTATTCAAATACCGAAACGATATTATGGTTAGCCGCCCTTTATAAACATTATTGTATCGATGGCAAAAAGAATCTTCTCAGTGAAGAATACGGCTATGTTTACGAACTTCCGTATATTAAAAATCCTGATTTCACCTCCGGGTTAAAATTTTGGGATATTTCCCCAGCACGCGAAAATAGCATAAAAATGCAACAACTTCCTGGTTGGGGATTTGCCCGCGGAGCCTGTAACAAAAAGCCAGATGGTGATGATTTTGTGGTATTGGATATCGATTCACAAAAACCAAATTGCGTATCTCAAAAAATCAAAAATCTTATTCCCGGAAAGCTCTATTCCGCCGAAATGTATTCAGCGGACTATCAAGACATTATCGCAGGGAAACGCAAAAAGAAATTTAATTCAATATCCTTAAAAATTGAAGGCGCTGAAATTATAAAAAATCTTTCTTACGTAAAAAAATTTCAAAGCGACCATAATATAGCAGTATTATTTCCTCGCGGAAAAAGAAATAATGGCCCATGTTTGAATTATCATTATGTGATATTCAAAGCACTCACCCATGACGCTAAAATTTCAATTATTGACCGGCCTAGCAAATCGGTAGCAGATGACGTATTTCCGCAAAAGCAAGTGTTATTTAATTTTGTTCAAATACAGCCCTATTTCACCTTGAACAAAAGCAATTAATAGCAAAATAAATTGTTGCAAAAAATAACAGAGGAAATATTTATCCTCGTATTTATCCAAAGATTTTAATTGCAACAAAGGTTTTACTCCCTTTATAAAAAAGCATTTGCTGATAGAGCCAGAATGTGTATTTAGAACCCAATGCTTATCTATTTAATAAACTCACCATTTCTAATAGAACAATTCCCCAAAGAAGTCATTCCCAAGCAATAATAAAATCCACCGAGAGAAAAAGAATTCTCAAACAGCATAAAACAAAACAAAAGAAAAACAGCGATGAGTTTTATTAAAATCATTAACACGAAACGCGTCAATCAGGATGATTCCGCATTTCCGACCATTGTCAAATTAAATAATAGCGACTTGATTTGTGGATTTAGCGTAGGCGGCGGTCCGGAAGTTACCGGTGGCAGTGATTGGGCCCGCTCAACAGACAATGGCATGACCTGGAAACACGAGGGCTGCATTTTACCACGCACTGAAAATCCCGTCACGGTTAACACCATGCGTTTAAGCAGAACTGCCGATGGGCGTGTTATTGCTTACGGGCAACGAAATTATTTAGAAAATCAAAGCACAAAATTTGGGACATTAAAAAATGACACGGTTTTTTGTCTTTCGGATTTCGATTGCCGAAGCTGGTCGAAACCCCAAATTGTTCCACATAAGCATACCTGCCCATTTGAAGTATCGAATCCCATTGTTGTGCTTCCGGATGGTCGCTGGCTAGCGCCGGCCGCTCTCTTAACGGATGCAAACCACCTTGGCGAAAAAGTAATCGTTAGCGAATCACGAGACGAAGGGAAAACATGGGATAATGAATATACCGTGCTGGCGGATCCAAACGGAGAAAAATGCTTCTTTGAACAAAAAATTATTCAAACAGCCCCCGACAGACTTCTTGCCTTTGCTTGGACGGTACAAAGAGGCTCTTACGACAATCTTTGCAACCACTTTGCGTGGTCAAAAGACGGTGGACGCTCCTGGAGTCAACCAATACCAACAACAATACGAGGCCAGACTCTTTCGCCTTTCTATTTAGGAGGCAATAAATTTTTATTGCTATATAATGATCGACATAACCCGCAGGGGATCAAATTAGCAGTGGCATCTATTCATGATTCCGAATGCAAAATTATGGATGAAATGTTTTTATGGAAGCCAAAGTCTAAAACAAATACCACGAAAGAAGGGATAGACTCTTTTGATGATTTTGCATTTGGTTTACCCTCTATAACGGCGCTTGAAAACCATCAATTTTTAGCTGTTTTCTGGAATAAGGAAAGCCATATATTTGGAATTAGCACCATTCAATTCAGTTTATCAAGAGAAAAAGTAACAAATATAAAATGATCAAACAAATCAAACATTCCGCATTTTGGGAAGGGCGAAAAACACCGCATTATTTCCATCCGTCGATCACGCCCTGTTACGATGGTTTATTCATGACTTTGCAGGATTTGAGGGGCGTTAGCGATACCTATGGTCCGCCGATGTGGAGTTTATCCAAAGACGAAGGTTCTTCCTGGAGTGATCCACAGGTCATTGAGCCTCTTGGCTACTGCGATTTAAAAAATGGCTTAACCGAAGCAATTGCAGATGTAAGGCCCCTTTTTCATCCGCAAAGCGGCGCGGTCATTGCCATCGGCTGTAATACCTTTTATGGCAAAAATGGTCATTGGCAGTATGACAAAAATTTAAAAGATAAAGTCTTAAAACAGCTTCCTGTTTATGCCGTGCGTTACGCAGATGGTTCCTGGTCGAAACGAAAAATATTGGAGGCTGATTTTTTCAAAGACTGCCTAAATTGGCGAGTTGCTTGCGCGCAGATGCTAATTTTATCAAATGGCGATATCTTAATACCAATTTATTTCAGTACAAACTCCCAACAAGACATCTTTCATGTCTGCTCTATAAAATGTTCCTTTGACGGCGAAAATTTAATCACGAAAAATATTAGTAACACTTTATCTTTAAATATTAATCGTGGGTTTATAGAGCCCTCTTTGGCCGTTTTAGGACAGAACTACTACATGACAATTCGGGCCGAAGATAACCACGGCTATTTTTCTGTTTCAGAAGACGGATTAAGCTGGGGAAAAGCCAAGGCATGGTGCTGGGATAATGGTGAAGCTTTAACCATGTCAACGACCCAGCAGCATTGGGTCAGCAATCGCAAAAAATTATTTTTAGTTTT
Source organism: Lentisphaeria bacterium (assembly GCA_041669565.1). Taxonomy (GTDB): domain Bacteria; phylum Verrucomicrobiota; class Lentisphaeria; order Oligosphaerales; family Oligosphaeraceae; genus JBAYAV01. The sequence continues at coordinate 119 of JBAYAV010000285.1, read as the reverse complement.
GTCTTGGTTATGTCTGAAACGAAATTTTGCAGCAACTTTTAATTGGGGCTTTGCCCCAAACCCCAGAGTTTTTAAAGGCATAACACTATCCAGCATAAACCGTGGTTTCAAAGACACCG
>JBAYAV010000284.1:0-4368 GCA_041669565.1 Lentisphaeria bacterium | reverse complement strand
CTAAATTAATAAAAATTCTTTTGCTTTTTGTCTTACCATCGTCGAATGGTAAGACCCGCACATATTATTGCACTGTTCAGTTTCCAAAGAGCACTTTATAACTTTTAACAAGCTATAAAAAAAACGTCCGTTTGAATTGGGCGTGAGGATTACTTTACATCAATTAAACATGTTTGCAAATCCATTCGGTTCTTTTTTGGGCTTTTTTTTGAAAAAAATGCAAAATAAAAAAAGAAAGATTCCCGAGGGTAAAAGCCAAAATAAGCCTTATGTTCACATTCTAAACAACATAGGACTTTTTACACGAAAAAGACCCCAATTTTCATTTTTTTTAACAAACCATTTTATAATTCTTATCTCTTATGACAATAGCAACTAAAAAGGACCGCATTGGTGTCAATACTTGCCGACACTATAAGCAATAAATAACTTAAAACTCTATCTCAAGGCAAAAAAGCGAGACCGCTTTTTGCAAATGACACCGCCAAGTGCAATTCTCACTCACACAAAATAAAGAAAGGGAAAAAAAGAAAACTGTCAGAGATGCACCGTTAGCAATAATAGTCGCAACAACACATATTATACTGTGTTTCCTTTTTTGTCGTGGTTCTCTATCATAACAAGAGATATTCTATACCCAAATGGTCTTTGGAAAAGCATCGAATTTTAGCTTCAGCTCACTGCAATACATTCGATTTAAAAAAAAGATATTGACAGGCCGATACAAAAACTCAAAAAACACCCCACTCCGTTTTATGCAAGACGAATAAAAAAGTCTAAAACTAGAGCTGCAGCAGTTTTGTCTGTGACAATAAGGAAACGAGAAGCACCTCTCGCATAAATAGCTACGAGATGCTTCTTTCGCAACACAAATAAAATACGTAATGCTGTAAATTATTTATAATTTATATTTTGCAAATCGGTCACAGAAATTCTCGCTTTTCGATGCGATCCTTTTTTTATTCCCTCATAAAAGCAATCGATGCCGAAAAAAGAACAACTAGTATCGACCCCGTAATATGTACAATTGCACCACCAACAGGACTTATAAGACCCGCTGCTCCCAGCAATATGGCACAAGTATTGTACAATAATCCAAATACAATATTAAACTTTATAACAAACAGCATGCGACGCCCCATTGCAACAAGAAAGGGGAGCTTTTCAATATGATCATTCATAAAGGCAATATCAGCACTTTCCAAAGCTGCCGCCGTTCCTTTGCCTCCCATCGCTATTCCGATATTTGCGGCAGCCAATGCCGGCGCATCATTGATTCCATCACCAACGAAAAGCACTTTTCCTCCTTTTGCCTGTTCCTCCCGAATAAGCTTTAATTTATCACCGGGCTTCAAAGAAGCATAAAAAGAAGAAATTCCCACTTCTTTCCCAACACGATGAACCGCGCCTTTATGATCGCCGGAAAGAATACTGATTTTATGAAAGCCTAATTTTTTCAGAGATCTGATCAAACTTTTAACCCCTTTTCTCACGCCATCCGATACCGTAAGAAAACCAAGCGCTTTTTTGTTACGATAAACAAGTAATGAAGTTGCGCCTCGTTCTTCAGCATTTATCAAAGCAGACTGCAACTCTTTCGGCACAGCGGAAATTCCGCCATATAGATCAATGCTTCCTATCTCAACCACCTGACCATTTATCGAGCCGCTCACGCCTACCCCGATCTGCGCGACTAAATTTTTTGCTGCTACAAAAGAAACATTGGCTGAATGCGCAGATCGAATAACTGCTCGCGCCAACGGATGATTGGCATTTATCTCCACACTAGCAGCACTGGCTAACAATTCATCTGACGTAACGCCCGACATCATGATTTTATCATCGACCGTTGGTTCTCCCTCCGTCAGGGTTCCCGTTTTATCCATGAATAACACATTTGCTCGAGCTACGTCTTCCAAATATTGGCCGCCTTTGACTAGGATCCCTGCCTTGGCAGCTCGACCAATAGAAGCAACAATTGCCGTCGGCGCAGCAAGAATCAGCGCGCAGGGGCATCCCACAATCAAAACCGTTACAGCACGCGCAAAGGACCCCGTAAAGGCCCATGTCATACCGGCACAGAAAAGCATCGTTGGAGTAAACCAGACGGCAAAACGATTCAAAACAGAAGTAAACTTCGGGGTGCAATTCTCCGCTTCCACGACCTGTCGAATCACCCGCCCCAAAGAAGTATCATCGCCCACTTTTTCAGCAATAACAGTAAGAATGCCATTTTGGTTAATCGTCCCCGCATATACAGAGTCCCCGACTTGCTTTTCTACTGGAAGCGGTTCCCCCGTAATAGCCGACTCATCGATCGAAGAATACCCCTCGCGCACCGTCGCATCCACCGGTATTTGTTCACTCGGTTTTACAAACAATACATCACCAATCTTCACCGCTGCAACAGCGACATTTTTTTCTTTTCCTCCTTCAAGAATGGTCGCTTTCGTCGGCGTCATTTTAATCAACGCCTGAATTGATTTTCGCGCAGATTCCGCCGTTGCTTCTTCAATCAACGCACCAAGCTGCATGATACCGCTTACCACCGCCGCAGTAAAAAATTCTCCCCGGACAAGACAAGCTATAATTGCCAAAGCAAGAAGCTCATCAACATTAACCTTTTTCTTCCAAAGCCCCTTTAACGCAGTTATAATAACCGGCATACCATTCAGCGCAATCGACACAAATAGAAACAATTCACCCGCATAATGCTGCCAGCCAACAGTTCCCAAAAATAAAAAAAGCCACCCTAACAAAGCAAGAAATCCACCACTCGCTATTTTTTGAAAATCGCTCCTTAATAATAATTTTTTATAAACCCCCTTTTCTGCAAAACGACCTAACATATCTCCTCCCCTTCTTCTTTTTACTTTCTTATTTTATTTGCTTTAAATGTTCCATTAACTCATCAATTAAAGATTCATCTTTTTCCTGTATAGAACGCGTAATACAACCTTTTAAATGATCCCCAATTACCTGAGCCCAAATACCACGCAATGCCCCTATACTAGAATTGATTTGCCGCAAAACGTCAATACAGACTGCCTCACTATCAATCATCTTCTCAATTCCCCGTATTTGCCCTTCTATACGATGCAAACGCCTCTTCATCCGCTCTTTATCCTGATCACTGCCACATAAACTCATAACACTCTCCTTTTATAGTATATAGCCCCATACCCTATAATATAATGCATTTTATCCGTCTTGCTTAAAAGATTTTGCGGAACGTAAGATTTAGCCTCGGGCATCAGCCTCATTATTCAGGGCTTATTTATATTCGAGAGTTTTTTTAGAGATTGGAAACAATGTCATCCAAAGTGGTAACTTCAGGCAAATTTGTAATGTCCTTAGCGTTGGAAACGGTATTTTATAGTCCCGTCTATTCGCAATTCGCATTATAATTCAGGGCAATTTTTTTCTTGGATACAAATTTTCCAGCAAGGGTACTGAATACCGTTATGTATTTTCAGTTCATGCTTAATTTGCATTTTTTTATTTTTGAAATAATAGTCTTTATTTATTTGTTTTTTAAATATTATTTTTTTACCATTAATAATAATCCCCGGATGCTCGAATGAGAACTCGGCGCATATCACCATTGTTTTTCCGTTCATTGAGCGGAAAGAGATCCAATGCAAAGGGCTGTTTGAGCGTCGGGCATCAAGTTCTGCATACCCTCGGTGCTTCAATGCCCGACAAACGATTGACAATTCGAACGGGGGCATATTTGCCTTTTCCAGATATTCATATAAGCCGGATTCTCGCAATATATTCTGTATTTTTTTTTCGGTTACGACAAAGGGCTCAGAATGATTAAGTACGGCAGGATGTTCAACGACCGGATACAGATTTGCAACGGGGGATACCGGCGGCAAAACAGTACGGCAGGATGTTCCCAGAAACAGCAAAAACAGAAAAACATAAAAAAAAGGCTTCATAGTTGTCTTTCAAAAGAGGGGCTCAGTGTTTTTTTCATTTAAACTCCTAATAATATATTGCTTATCATTTAGAATAGTTGTATATTATTAGAGTTTTCTTATTCTTTTTTTAAGTAGAGAAATAACGCATAATCATTAAATTCCAGGAAAAAGTCTAATTCATGTCCAATCGCATTCTAATTACCGGTGGTGCCGGCTTTATTGGGTCCGCGGTTGTCCGAGATATTATCAACAACACAAAAGACTCTGTTTGTATTGTAGACAAGCTCACCTACGCCGGCAATTTAGAATCGCTTGCGTCTGTTGCGGACACCCCCCGTTATCAATTTCACAAAACGGACATCTGTAACAAAACGGAACTAGATGTCCTTTTTAATACTTTTCAGCCGACACACATCATGCATTTAGCGGCCGAGTCGCATGT
>JBAYAV010000283.1:0-4389 GCA_041669565.1 Lentisphaeria bacterium | reverse complement strand
GATTGCGATGAGGATGAATGATAGAATTTTAACGAGAAATCGATAATCGTTATAGGAAAAGACAACGGGAAACAGAATTCAGGAAAACGCAAAAGATCCATTGTCCGTTCCTCGGCTACTGAATACCTCACATTTGTCGCAGTAAGTGGCAAAGAAGGCATCGAGGTGGTCTATGCCGATGAAAACGTATGGCTCACCCAAAAGATGATGGGACAGCTTTATGATGTTGAAACACATACGATCAATTATCATCCAAAAAAGGCTTTTCCCGATCGTGAATTACAGGAAGATTCAGTGATTCGAAATTTTCGAATCACTGCCGCAGACGCTAAAAATACAATGTCTCAGCGATTATTGCAGTTGGCTACAAAGTTCATTCGGAACGTGCGGTACAATTTCGTAAATGGGGTGACCACCATTATTCAGGAGTATACCATTAAAGGCTAGGCAAGGCAATGGATGACGATCGCTTAAAAAAGGGTGGCTCCATCCTTGACAAAAAATATTTTGAGGACCAACTACGGTGCATTCGTGAAATTTGGCTAAGTGAGCGCAAGTTTTACCAGAAGATCACCGATATCTATGCTACCGCCATGGATTATGATGTAACAGCTCAAGCAATGAGAGCGAAAAAAGAAAACGAAATAGAGGTGAAAAAATGTCTTCGAATAACAAAGAGAAAAGAATGAAAAAAAAGAAAGTCAGGGACAAATGCAAGAAGCCGAACATGTTAAAAAATTTAAGTTCTGCCCTAAGAGCAATCAATAAGAGTGGACAATATCCTATTTATGAATGTCTTATAAATGATGACGGAATGGATGTAGGGATGGTTAACTTGCTTGTTTCTAGAAGAACTAGAAGTGGCGATATCATTTTAGCAGCCTTCCTGGTTGATATGTATTGTCTTGGAGTAAAGGATTGCTTTATCAGACTTTTGTCATTAGAACAGTATAATAGCAATAAAGCACTGGTTCCATACAGCGATATGAAACCGGAAGATGCAAAGAAACTACTTTTTGATATGGTAAACTGGAGCAAGAAAATAGGTTTCGAACCACATACAGAATACAAAAACGGAATAAAAATTTTTGAAGGGATCCATTTAGAAGACTCTGATGCTGAATTTAAATTTGGCATAGATGGCAAACCTTCCTTCTTTTTGGGTCCTAATGATTCTCCGGAAAAATGTGAAAAAATACTAAAGATATTGCAGAAATAAAAAGTACCGATAAAGCATAATCAAAGCGATATCAGATCTTGTAAATTTAGAAAAAGTAGAGCCTTTTATGTAAAATATTGATTTTAACGGTTTTGATTTTTATTGAATTTGAATTTGTTTTCCAGTAATTCGGGAGTACGTTTAGAATAATCATTTTGGGGTTTCTTTTTGTTGTTTATCAGAATCAATTTTCAGTTAAAATTTTTTGATATGCAACAAAAGGCAACCATTTTTTTTGTATGCATAAAGGATGAAGTGTTTTTTGGATAAACGCTTCAACAACAAAAGGAAAATTGTGATGAAGAAAATTTTGGCGATGGTCGTGATGTGTGGTTTGATTACAGGATTTAGTGGATGCGTGACAGCACCATTCACTCCACCTATGGGGGCAATATCTACTATTGAAGCGCCTTTGTCTATTGACCATAACTGTTCATTGGTAAGCACAAAAAAAGGCGAAGCCTCGGCAATGTGCATTCTTGGTCTGGTGGCGGTTGGAGATGCCAGCACTCAAGCCGCAGCGAGGAACGGTGGACTGAAAACGATACACTTCCTTGATTATAAGTATTTCAATGTCTTGGGAATATATCAATCAACTACTGTGATAGCGCACGGCGAATAATAGGAGGATGCTATGAATGGATTTCGTCGCGTGAAATACATGCTCCTTTGTGTAATCGTAGGACTGTTGCTGACCGGATGTGCAAATATGATGACGTCTACACAATTCAGTCCGTCAAAAGGTTTTATTGTAACAACCTTTAGCGCGCCGCTTCAGTTAAATTATCCTGAAAAGGGTGTCAAGATCACGGAAGCTTCAGGCTCCGCATCTTCATATTATATCCATGATATTCTTTTTAGTGGCATGACTTGCGCTTGGGATAACTGCTCAATCGATGAGGCGGCTCGTAATGGAAATATTCGTAATGTGCATTACGCCGATTATTCATTGCTCACTGTACTCGGCATTTTCGGTAAAACAACGACCACGGTATATGGGGAAAAGTGACGTGAGATCATGATTTTAATGAACCCGCACTCGACTATTTGCCTAGTACGGGTCATAATCATTGTTCTCTCGTTCGTTTCTGCGTAGTCGTTGGATGGTTGACGTTGCTTGTTTAACAAAGCACAAAAGAATTCTCGTTTTAGTGCTATTAGCACAGAATTTAATAAATTCAATAGGCCCGCCAAATCCGTGGATTTGGCGGGCCTATAAAATTAGATACGGAGCATAAAGCAATCGTTGTGAAATGCTCCCCGCGGAAGTTAATCCTATGTTTCTTTCAGAATTTTTGCGCTAGATTCTTCCTTGTTTTGCTTCATCATCGCAGACGTTTTCAAAAGTTCTAGCGGTTTGTGACGAGATCCAAATTTCACAGAAACAGGTCAAACCTTAATCTGGAAAAATATGAAACAATGGGTATAAGGCTTGATGTTATAGTCCAGGCTTATGGTTGTTTTTGATAGGTTTGGTGTTCCAAAACGGGTAGCAGAGGTTTGGAGACGGGGTCATTTTGGATGACATGTTCGGTCACGACAGCCGACTGCAGTTTTCCATCTCCATCATAGGTTTTGACAACAGTTCTTTCATACATAGGTATTGTGCAACTGGTGAGGAAAAAGCTGCTGGCAATAATAACGAACCCAATTTTTAATTTTGTTACGTATTCTGACATTTCTTCTCCTTTTTTTGGAATAATATGAAATCTTGTGATAGGGGTAAATATTTGACAAAGTACATCTGAATTCTTATTTTGATGAAGTACCTAAACAAACCTAAACAAAGAAGATCCAATGCAGTAAAAAAAATAGCATGAATTTGAATCTTTGCAACCTATAAAAAGAATTCTTCTTGACAAAATCATTGTTGCTGTTGTCGGTTCGGTAGCATGAAACGGGATGTCTGACTGTAAGACGAAACAATCGGACTTCGCATGAATTCTATGGATGAACTTTTGACATGGATAAATCAGGGATCAAGCAGGCGCTTAAAGAATATTTTTGAAAGCGGAGAACGGCTCGTGATTCAGTTGTTGCAAAATTTGCAACAACTTTCGCTGACGGTTAATAATGGCAAAACAACTTATGTTGCTATTTATTTCCATCATGGCCGTATTTTTAACCTTGTCGGCAAGGTGTTATTTGATGTTTTTATTGAAGTTTTCGCGATTTATCATATCAGTACTCTGGCTAAAAATGTATTTTTCATGTAGCACTATTTGATCTTTTTTTATGTAAATTTTATTCACAACCATCCCATAACGACTGAAATCGCCTGATTTAAAGACGCAATCAAGCACAACGATGTCAAATTTTACAGGACATCTTTTTTGTGTGTAAAAATATATTGAAAGAGGATGCGTCTTTGTTGATATTCTACGAACATCCGATTTGGGAACAAATTTGTAGAGACGCACGGCTGTGCGTCTCCAGAATCTCCCCCGACCAAGATGTCGGAACGAGGACGTGTGTCATTCTCCGTATTTCGACGATGCTATTTTTGGATGGCTCTAACAACTTTATTTGTCTTCTCGTCGGCCATGTGATTATTGACTACGAGTAGTGCCTGTATTATGTCATAAAATCCAGCCTATAATAAGGAGCAATAAACCTAGAATACTTAGCCAATCATCACCAAGGTTGCTATAGAGCAATACTGCCAATGGAGGGAAAAGAATTGTGATTAAATACATCATGAAATCGATCTCCTTTTTGTGTTTATTTTCTGTTTGGGAGAATGGTAAAAGTGGGTAACTGCGTAATCCTTCTCCCTTATTAAATCGATGAATCATACATTACACTTGTACTCAGTCATCAAAAAAAAACACGAAAAACAGTTAACAACCTATTGGCTTGTAGTATATAGATGCTATCTAACAAATACTATAATTTCACTTATCAACGACGTTATTAATACTTGAATTTATACTAAGTTCTGAAGAAATCAACTTGAAGGACAGTTTTTCTTTTATAAAAAAACTGTTCGATGGAAATGTCCGCAAGAAGGATTGAGATGCCGAACTGCCAGCGATACGCAATTCCTATTATTCGACACCTACCATTGGCCTCATGACCGCCGGCAACAGTAACGATACAGACATTGAAAAGTTCCGTTTCGACTTTGTCTTCCGTAAGGTTGCGAGGGGTGGGGTGAAATTTCCTCGCAG
>JBAYAV010000282.1:0-4465 GCA_041669565.1 Lentisphaeria bacterium | reverse complement strand
TCGTGATTTGATTTTGGGGCCGACAACGAGGAGCATACCCTCAGGTATGTGACGAGGTTGGCGGCACAAAAAGCATTCACGAGAATCAGGCAAATGGAAAGGTTATTTCTGAACAGCCCCTTAATGATTATTTCATAAAACGTTTTAATATACCAAGCTTTTCACACACTCGTTCTGCGGTCAAAAAATCCGATCCGGAAATTTACCCGCATCCTTTTACAGAATTCCTATGATTCCTAGGAAAGCGATGGTGTTTTAAGCATCTTTATGATTCCATATGTATTTTATTATAAAAGACTTGCAAAATATTTTTGGGGACATAGAATAGATTTGTGCTTCAACAGTTTCAATATCTATTCACTCCAAAAACGAAAAAAAAGAAAGGATTTACGGGGACCATAATGTATCACAAAAATGCGGAAGAGAAAAAAACATATGTCGCGTTATCCGTAAGGGAAAATTCAGCTGAAAATACATTATATTCAAACAAAGATCATGCTGAAATGAGTTCTTGCGAAAAGAAAATTTTGATGGCATTACAGGAGAAGCCGACCGGTGCTCTTTCTTTTCCGAAGAAAGAGTTAAAAATGAGGGTGGGCCCAGCAACCGAAGAATATATTATTCCAGCCGCCAGAAAAGCCGAAATTCTTGAAGCGCTATACCCCTTTTCGCACTGTCCCGATCTAAAAGAATGGCGCTATGATTTACATGAAAAAAAATTCTTTCGTGTTGAAAATTACAAAGTAATTTATGAACACGAATATAACTTTCTGGTCAGCCCCTATTATGCAAACAGCGGAGGGATGGTCATCGATTGGCTCGAAGATGAAAAAAAGAGATGCCAGGTTCTGACCAAAAAAAAGAATTAAAAAAAGGTCAAAGAGGGCGTACCTTTTTCCAGTTAGACCCTAAAAATCGGCAGCAAAAGAGCCTCCATTCACGCAAAATGGATGAGATCTTTTGCTGCCGATCCGCAATCCGAGAAACACCGTAAAACAAATATAAATCCTCTTCTTTAATAGAAGGATATCTTTGAATGCTTGATTTCTATTCTTGATATAATACATTATAAAAAAGACGCATTGCAATTAAGAGCTTTTTCCCCAAAAAAATATGACTTCATTACCAACGATCAGCTTATTGACAATCTGCTGGAATTCTAAAAAAACAATTCTGCGCACGATTCAGTCCGTTTTAAATCAAACGATTCTTCCAAAAGAATACTTTTTTGTCGACGGCGGATCTACAGACGGCACGCTCAAAGACTTGGAAGACGCAAGAAGACAGCTCGAAGCCAAAAACATCCACTGCAAAATCATCCATCAAAAACACAATCCAGATGAAGCAGGTATTCCATCGGCATGGAACCAAGGCATTCCTGAATTATCCGGTGATATCATCGGTATGCTTAACAGTGATGACTGGTACGAGCCCGATATTCTGCAATCAGTTGCCCTTGCTTTTCAACTAAATCCAACAAACGACGCCGTCATTGTTCCCACTCGATTTTTAAAAAATGGGAAAACGGTAAAAATATTCCATCCGCATTCCTTTATCCTTCTATCCCTACTGATGCCCATTCCGCACCCCGGCACCTTCTTCCATAAAAAAGTCTATAAACAACTCGGATTATATAACACAGACTATAAAACGACAGCCGATTACGACTTTGTCTGGCGATGCTATAAAGCCGGCATCCGCTGGGAATGCCTTTCAAAGCCAATGGTCAACATGGAACTGGGCGGAATGGCTAATTCCAATCGTGCGTCCGCACGATTGGAGACCTTCCAAATTGCGCGAAAATACTGCCATCCGCTCTCCCCTTTGCCGCGGACAGCTTTCTTGCTAAGACAGCTGTCTGGTCGATAAATGATGATACTACCTACACCCCACCAGCCATCCTTACTGTCGCCCCTGCCACAAGAATCCAAATTAGCAAAACTACCCCGCATCATTCCAGGCCCGATGGATGGCATTAGCACGGGGTCTTTTCTTACGGTCATGAGTCTACAACAACGCGTTCGCTGTTGGTTCACGCCTTTTCTTAGAATTTCTACTGGTGTGCCTCATTATGCCAGGTTGCGCGCCTGGATCAAACCGTACCTTAACACCGGACTCCCCGTTATTGCACAACTAATGGGGGTAAACACGATGAACATTGCCAAAACAGCCCAACGACTCCATGAAGTAGGGGCCACCTGTGTGGACCTGAATTGTGCCTGCCCCAGCAAGACCGTACTCAGCAATAACAGCGGTGCCGCGCGACTGCAGCACCCCAACTGGATTACCGAGACGCTCTTAGCGATGCATGAGCACTGCGGGAATGCCCCCATCAGCATAAAACTTCGCATCGGTCTTCAAAGTGCGGATGAATTTCCGGTGATAGCGGACGCCGTTAAAGCAGGGCATCCCGACATGATTACGCTGCATTATCGCACGGCGTCTGAGCTTTACCGTCCAGTTTCAGACGGTTTAGCGCGCTTACGCGTTGCCCGCAAAGCCTTTGCCGGTTTTCTTTTATTCGGCAGCGGGGATCTTTTTACGGTTCAAGACATTTTAAAAATGTATAACGAAACCGGCGTTGACGGCGTCATGCCGGCGCGCGGTCTACTTCAAAATCCGTGCTTAATTTCAGACTGCATCCATTTTCTACAAAAAGAGCCCATTCCTCTTTTTTCCACAGAAGATAAGCTGGATTTTTTAAAAGCTCTAGTGAAGCATTCTCCCCGCGACTGCAAAAGCGGTTTTATTCTTTTTATGGTCGCTCATTTTTTTGGGCGCTCCAGCCTATTATTTACAAAACTGATATGCTGCAGAACCATTCCTCAGGTTCAGGCCTTTTTTTTAGAGCATACTGGAACTGAATTGTCAAAATTTTGTCTATAATTAGATATCGACAAGAAAATAGAAGAAAGGATATTTTCTATTGAACTCGCGTTAAAAATTCAGAATCCTTAAAATCAGGGAGATCACTACTTATGGAAAAGACAAAATTATCTATTATTATTTTATGTTTTATGATTGTAGGAGTATGTTTTGCAACACCGCCGAACGTAAAAATAGACAAAGAAGCGCTCAAAGCAGTTACCCAAATTGAAGACGCCTTCGCGAATGTTGTAAATAGTGCCAAGCCCGCCGTTGTCGTTATTACAAACAAACAAATTGCGCCACAGCAACAGCAGCAAGTCCCCGAAGAATTTTTTCAATTTTTTGGGATTCCGCGTCAATATCAACAGAGGGATACCCCGCAAAAACCAGTTCCCGTCGGAAAAGGAAGCGGTGTACTAATCTCAGACAAAGGATACCTCGTCACCAATTTTCATGTAATTAAAGACAATAAATATCTTGAAATTAAAATGGCCGACGGCACCACCTATGATAACGAACGCAATAAAGATGAGGTACAAATTATTGGCATTGACGAAGAAACAGACCTCGCAATTCTAAAAATCAGCAATAAATCAAAAAAAGAATTTCCGTATTTGGAATTTGCCGATTCTGATAAACTGCGTGTCGGCCAATGGGCTATCGCCATTGGCGCGCCCTTTAACTTCGATTCCTCCGTCACCATTGGCTGCGTCAGTCAAAAAGGCCGCTACGATACCGGAATGAGCACCTTTGAAAATTACATCCAAACCGATGCCTCGATTAATCCCGGCAACAGCGGCGGGCCACTGCTCGATATTTATGGACAAATCATTGGCATTAACCAGTTCATCTATACTGGCGGAATGTCCAAAGGCAGCATCGGGCTCGGATTTGCAATCGGCAGTAATATTGTTCATCAGGTATCCGATGCCATCATAAAAGACGGCGCCGTTATCCGCCCTTTTATCGGAATTGCCATGCAAGAAATCACCGACGAGCTCAAACAGCAATTTCAAGTAGATTACGGCGTACTGGTCAGTCAAGTTCTTGAAGGTGAAGCCGCCGAAAAAGCAGGCGTAAAAAATGGCGACATTATCCAAGAAATTGGCGATCAGAAAATTTCCTCCAACCACGACCTCCTTTTAGCAGTTACAAAATATTTGCCCGGCGATAAAATCAAACTCGGCTTAATCCGTGACGGTAAAAAAATCAGCATCCAGGTCATTGCTGGTCGCCGCGAAAAAGAAAATACTTTTGCTTCTGCTCATCAATACGGCAGCAAAGGAAAATATGACAGCAAACTCAACAAACTGGGGTTGCGCTTAAAAGTACAAGACGACGCCGTGACAGTTGTTCAAATTGACCCCAATGGCGCCGTTGCTCAAGCAAACAACGATGATAACCCACAAAGCAATATCCAACCCAACGACATCCTACTGGAAGTCAATCGTCAAGCCGTGCATTCCGTCACCGAAGTGATGGAAGCGCTCAAAAAAACACGCAATAACACTGTTATGTTTTATATTGAACGCCAAACTCAACAAGGTTCCTATCGGTTTTTCATTCCCATCTCATTAAAAGAGTCTAAATAATCATG
>JBAYAV010000281.1:0-4487 GCA_041669565.1 Lentisphaeria bacterium | reverse complement strand
GCGGATTCGCGCGCTAAAAGGCATGCATAGGTAAGCGCGAATGTTTCTTTTACGGTTACCGGATCTTTCAACTTTCCCTCAATAGCAGCAACAAAATCACCAAACAAAGTATGTGGCTGCATTTTCGGCTCCATTTTATAAGCATGCTCTGAATCAATAATATAAAGAACATTCTGAATAATTTCTAAAACGCCCTTTGTTCCCACAATGCGAATTCGGTCATCGCCATGAGTCGGGGCAGATTCGGGGCGAAGAAAATCAATAGACGCCTGCGCCATGATGCCGGACTGCATTTGGAATTGCAGCATTGCACAAATTTCCAACTCGCCATTTCCGCTATTATCCGCAGTTGTTTGACACGCCGTAACCGATTCGAAATCAGTCCCTGAAAAATAGATAATCCAGTCAATTGCATGACTACCGACCCATGGGATTGTTCCGCCGTACGTTTTTCTGGAACGATAAAAATCCGGTCGTGTTCCAAGCTTATAAGATTTGCGCGTGCTGATTAATTTTATTTTCCCAATTTTTCCAGAATCAACAAGCTGTTTTGCATCGTAAAAAGCAGAGAGATACCGCAATCCAACCATAGAAATAATTTTGGCGCCGGATCTTTTTTGAGCGTCTTCGATTCTTTTTAGATCCGCAAAATTGAGTGCGATTGGTTTTTCACAGAAGACATGGATGCCTCTGGACAAGGCCTCGATGCACATCTCCGCGTGACGTTCAAACGGACCATCTACCGATACAATTTCCGGTCTTTCCGCATTCAGCATCTCGCGCCAGCAATCATACACTTTAGGCGCAAAACCCGCTTGTTTCGACCAGTCGGATAGATTTTGCGGAAAGTCATCACAGCCGCTGGCAATGCCTGTAATTTCAATTTCAGGAACTTGCTTTAACCCATCGAAGACATAACCGCTATGTCCACGACCGCCGATTAGGCATATTTTCACCATCCTTTTTCCTTTTTAGTATTTCTTTATCAACAAATCTAAGATAAAGTTCTTTAGTTTTGCGGTATCGGGTACGAGTTTGAGATAAGACTGATTCGATTTTACCCCGGAAATCCAAGTGCATTCCCCATTATCTTCTACTTGAAATATTCCATCCGAAACAATGGTCCAAAAACCCTGGGAAGTTCCGAAAACGGCATAAAGAACGGAGATTGAATCATACGTTCCGTTGTCTAATAATTCCCCATGAAATCGATCTTTTACACAAGGGTAATGGGAGAAAAAATAGAAAAGGCCCTGATATAAAGGCGTATGATGATCGATGCTGTTCAATTCAGCACCGATTTGAATTTGACGGCCTATTTCCGCACCATTGAAAACAATTGGGACACGAATATTTTCGAGTACATATTTCGTCAGACCGCGTTCTTTTCCACAGAAATTCCACTCTTGTTTGCCGGTTGGAATTTCTCCGCCCATATCCGAAATCAGCCTGATTTTTTTATTCAACAGTTCTTTCCCCGACAAGGATGAATATTGATCCGGCTCAGAATCAAGAAGATTTTTCAAATTACCGAATCGGCCAATCACAATTAAAACAACACTATGATCCTCTTGCTTAGAAAGAATTTTCCGGTAAGCTTCAACGCATAACGGTACATCATCATTGGTGATCTGATGGGTAAATTGAGTCGCCAACGGGCGATTATGGCTTTCTTTGAAATCGTAATACTTTCTGCTGCGCACTGCTAACTCAAAATGATTTCCATAAAAAGAATTAACAGCATCGATAGCGGCAATGACATTGCGCTCTGGACAAGATGCCATGATTCCCAAAACATTGCACAAGCCTTTATTCTCTAGGTTATTTAAAAGAATCAACGCTTCCAAATCATCTGGAAAATTTCCAAAATCAGTATCAAAAATAATACGGACTGGCTTTGAAGAGGAATCATAAGCAAAACAGCCGAAAACAAAACAAAAGAAGACGACCGTAATTTGTTTAACTATTTTTTTCATCGTGATTAATAGAAAAATTCTGGGGTTTTATAGACTTCATTCGTAAGCAGCATTCTTTGCTGCGATGCACGAAAGGCATCACTGTTAACTTGCCGACAGTGATTCGGACAATTTTTTACGCATGCCATGCAGCGGATGCATTTTGTCGCATCGGTTTTGCCATTTTTAATTGCTCCGACAGGGCAGATTTCTTCGCATATACGGCAATGCGTACAACCATCGGTTGTTTCTGGTAAAAATGGGAATGACGCTGGATAAGGCCGATATGGAAAGGCCCCCGGCACAGATAGTATTTCTTTTTTATCCCAATCAATTTTTGAAACAAATTCCAGGATTAATTTATGATCTGCCGCATTCGGGCGATCCGAACAGACCTCCTCCGGAATAAAACAATGCGGAGCCAGCATCGCAGCCCCGGCAACCGGCTGAAACCCGACTTGAACAGCCTGGCAGTTTAATTCCAAAAGCGCATCGCCAAATTTGTTATTTCCGTATGCCGCCACAAGAACCGCTTTTGCACCATTCCCTTTCATGTTCCTAAGAAAATGAGTAAATTGCGGAAGTCGACTGCAATAGACGGGCATACCGATTACCACTTTATCATCCGCGATAAAAGAATATTTTTGTTCGCGCGCTGCAGACTTCGTTAAATCAATTATTTTATAATTTTGATTCATCGATGAAACGATTTCCAATACACATTTTTTCGTACCATCAGTGGGACTGAAATAGATTGCATACAACATAAAATTTATTCCTGATTTTTTTAATTTTAATATGGTTCATAATATAATGGAATAAAAAAATTTATTTTTTTTATTAAAAAGAAAAAAAGGTATAACTTTAAATTTGTTTTATATTAACATTCAACGAATATTCAAATAATGAAGAAAGATTAAGGATGTCAGATATTGTTAAGAAATTTACTCTCTTAGAGCTCCTTATTGTCATTGTAATCATTGCAATTCTGGCGAGTATGCTTTTACCGGCACTGGGAAAAGCCAAAAGGACAAGCAAAACAGTTGCCTGTAAAAGTTTATTAAAGCAATATGCTTATGCCACCAGTATGTATTCGGAAGATAGTGACGGCTATTTTCCAGATGTACGCAAATATCTTGTAAAAGAAGGCGGTTTTATTTCTTATTTCAGTTGCCGTGATGATATCATGCCCCAGGCTTATACGCGCTGCCCGGGAGATCAAAGCACCGCAAGCATGAATATGCTGGGAACCTGCAGCCAATATGGGCAAACCACCAACGTGAGCATCGGCGTCAATGGCAGCAATTTATCCGATTCTCAGATGCCCACAAGCCAAGGAAATACAGCCGCCTTCCGCCGAAATACGGATTACCGCATTGCTAGAATTCCACCCGCTAAAATTTCAATGTGGTTGGATTATAAATCTGAGACCGCATTTGCCGATACCATTTCCGGCGCCGTTTTTAACACCGTCCCCGGGAAAAAACTCGGAAATTATGTCTTTCGACACGACGGCTATTCCAATATCAGCTATATGGATGCACATGTCGGCGACATGCGTCTCATTTCTGGTTTAGAAACAAAAGAGGATGGTCATGCCTTTGTTTCGGAAGAAAAATCATGGTATCATGGAGGAAAAGGCAGCACCCCATATTGGTGCTTTCATTGTTTACTTCCTTTTGGTGCCAGACCTGAAAATATCGCCAAAACGGGCACTTGCAACACCTCCCCGGATGTTCTTTTCCATTAATCATTATTTAAGCTGGATACTTTATGAGTGATCTTATTCTTACGGTCAAAAATTTATGCAAATCTTATTTTCTTCAAAAGAAGGAAATAAAAATCCTAAAATCTCTTAGTTTTTCTATTCATCATGGTGAATTTGCAGCCATTATGGGGCCCAGTGGCTCGGGTAAAAGCACCCTCCTGCACTTAATCGCAGGACTGACAAGCACCACTTCCGGGGATCTCTTTTTTCATGGAAAAAAAATCACAACTTTCAATGATCAGCAGTGGACAGCACTACGACGAAAAAAAATCGGCTTTATTTTCCAGTCGTTTAATTTATTGCCATCGATGACCATAAAAAATAATATCACCTTACCTTTAGAAGCGGATGGGCAAAAAATCACCACCGCTGAATTACAGTCCCTTGCAAAAAAATTAGGCATCGCAGATTATTTACAGCGTTTGCCCTCTCGTTTAAGTGGCGGGGAACAGCAGCGCGCAGCCATTGCGCGGGCATTGCTTCCGCATCCGGATTTAATTATGGCAGACGAACCAACGGGTAGTCTCGACACCGAAAATGGTCAGGATCTCTGCCAATTATTACAGCAATTTGTGCGGGAAGAACAGCGCACTATTCTGATGGTAACTCATGAACCCGCAGTTGCTTATTGGGCCGATCGTATTCTTGTGATGAAAGATGGCCAATTTATAGGCGAGCTATTTCCCCCAAAATTAAAGAACGCTCAAGAATTAGCCATTGCTTATCAAAAAATGCAGCAGCAAAATAACCAATCATGAAATTTC
>JBAYAV010000280.1:0-4488 GCA_041669565.1 Lentisphaeria bacterium | reverse complement strand
CATGTGATCACCGAGGTAATTACATCACCTTCGTTAAAATGTTGAGAAAGACCCTGCTTGACGGCTTCATTATTAAAATTGCACGCCTTGCTGGCAAAAGAAGACAGGGTTAAAAAACGATTGCCACGGTTGATGTCTAAAATTTTGGCAATAGGACCTAAGCCGTGTGTTGGATATAAATCGCCATTGCGGTGGCAATTGTGAATGCCGCGCTCTACACCACGATTGATATTGTTGTCTTTGATTCCGGGCTCCATGCCATTCCTATAGCCACCGATGATTTCTTCGAGAATGTCATGCTCGTAACCGCATTCACAATGTACTAATTCGCCTAAAAGACCTTGCCGTACTAAATTTTCAACCAGGAGCTCATCGCGTCCGTAACAGCAGTTTTCAAGCATCATACAGCTCACGCCTGTTTTTTCAGATGCGCGGACGAGATCCCATAATTCTTGTATGGAGGAAGCTCCGCCGACTTCAATTGCGGCATATTTTTGATGCTCCATGGCGTAGCAGGCAATTTTAAGGTGTGAGTTCCAAGAAGTGGGAATAATAACAGCATCGACTTCGGGGTTTTGAATCAACTCTTTGTAGTTGGTATAACTTTTTGCCGCCGGCATTTTTTTGTTTGTTAAAATGTTTTGGATCTTAGCAATGCGTTCTGGTTGCAAATCGCAAATTGCGGTGACTGTGGCTTTGTCTTGTAAGTAAACAAGGGAAGCAAGCAGGGTCTCCGCACGCGCGCCTAATCCTATAATACCTAGTTTTACGTGCATTTTTTTCTCAGTATATTATAATTTATAAATATCATAAGTCGATTATTTTATAACAGGACTGTAACATCGTAAATGTACCGCATAGGAGCTTATAATTCAAGTCCTTCTTTTAAAAATGCATTTTTTTTTTTGCTGTTTCGGAGGTTGAAAAATGGGCTGAAATAAATTCAAAATGATCTTCTTTTTACAGCAGTGTCTTTTTTTCTTTTTTGAAGTTTGTTTTGTGTTTTCTGTAACTTTTAGGATGGTGCATTGGACTGCAATCTCATAAAAAGGCAGTTTTAAGAAAACGCAAAAGAAGCACTGAAAATTATTTTTATGGAACAGAACGAATGGTTTCTGACGATATCCATATTTAGGGAATGTTTTTTATTTAAAGAACTCGTTTTTTTAAAACTTTTTATTTGTTAAATGCTCTTTTAGGTATATATTAAACGCAATTCTAAAATTGTCTGTTTTATGTCTTGTTTACAGGCATTTTGTTAAGTCAGATACTCAAGGAGATGAAAAATGGTAAAAGTTGGTATTAATGGTTTTGGTCGTATCGGCCGTAATGTTTTTCGTGCTGCAGTAAAAAACTTCAGTGAGGATATCGAAATTGTCGGAATCAACGATCTTTTGGATCCGGAATATCTTGCTTATATGCTGAAATACGATTCTGTTCACGGTCGTTTTGACGGTGAAGTCAGCATCGAAGGCAATGATATGATTGTCAATGGTAAAAAGATTCGTTTGACTGCTGAAATGGACCCTGCTGATTTGAAGTGGGACGAAGTCGGCGCAGAAGTCGTTATCGAATCAACCGGTTTCTTCCTGACCGATGAAAAGGCTCGCAAACACATCACTGCTGGTGCTAAAAAAGTTATTATGTCTGCCCCTTCTAAAGACGCAACACCGATGTTCGTTTTTGGCGTAAATGATAAGACATATGCTGGTCAAGACATTATTTCTAATGCTTCTTGCACAACAAATTGCTTGGCTCCTATTTCTAAGGTTTTGAATGATTCTTTTGGTATCAAACGCGGTTTGATGACCACAATCCATTCCTGCACAGCCTCACAGAAAACAGTTGACGGTCCTTCGAAAAAGGATTGGCGTGGTGGACGCAGTATTCTGGAAAACATCATTCCTTCCAGTACTGGTGCTGCAAAGGCAGTTGGCAAAGTGCTTCCTGTTTTGAATGGCAAACTGACTGGTATGTCCATGCGTGTTCCTACTGCTGATGTATCTGTTGTTGATCTTGTTGTTGAACTTGACAAGCCTGCAACTTATGCTGATATCTGCGCAGCAATGAAAAAAGCTTCTGAAGGCGAACTCAAAGGCATTCTCGGTTATACCGATGAAAGCGTTGTCTCCACGGATTTCCGCGGCGATGCCCGTACTTCTATCTTCGACCAAAATGCCGGTATCCAACTCGATGATACTTTCGTGAAGGTTGTTAGCTGGTATGATAACGAATGGGGCTATTCCAATAAGACTTTGGAAATGTGCCGCGTTGTTGCTGGTAAATGCAAATGCTGTGGCTGTGGCTGCAAATAATGTAAATATCTTAGTAATAAGATAACTATATTTTAAGGGCTTCGTAGAATTAATTTTCTGCGGAGCCCTTCTCATTTTAAATGCAAATGGGGGAGAATGCGAACAGGGATAATGTAAACGTTAGAGGAGTTAATAATATTTAGGTGGAATAGGTAGGGCAGAATATTTTCTGCTCGTATATTTGATCGGAGAGATTATTGTTTGCTAAAATTTTCCCATTCATGAGTCAATGAAAATAAAATTTGTTGAGCAATGTTTCCTGAAAGCCCTATATTAGCGTTAAAGAAAGCGATCGTTAAACGATTGTTTAAATCAAATTTATTTATTTTTTCCATTATTTTTTGGGCTATTTTTTTGTTTGAACGTAAGCAATCTCGTGCAATTAAAATAGCAGAAGCAACGCGGCTATCATAATTATCCATATCAAAAATATCTTTATCAATAGCCTTTGCATTATAAAGTCGTTCTTCTACATTAATAAAATCAGAATAATATTCTAATAAAAAATAAAAATCAATAAGATCTTTTTGTCGTGAAGGGGATTCAATATAGGCTTGTAATTTTAATAATGCTAACCAATATGGTTTTATTACTTTTAACATATCATTTTCTAGTACTATTTCTCCGGCATCATTTTTCGCAGCATCGTAGCCTAAAAGACAAAGAGATGTTTCAAACTTCGGGGGCCAACGTAATTCACCTTCAGAATCAATAACGTCTCCAATAGGAAGCAAATCAACAGATCGTTTATTGTTAAACCATAAAGTGTGAATTTTTTTCTTGTCTTTCGTAAATCCATAGTGGTCTTGTAAAACATTAAAAAGTTTTTGGTATTCATCCCATGCGGTAACTTGACAAACAAAATCAATGTCCATCGTTGTACGAACATTTGCGTTTATTTTAAAATGATTTCGCCAATAATCACGAGAATATGCTCCAATTAACATGATATCAATATGAAGTGACTTTGCAGCTTTATAAATAATTTTTAATATTTCTTTTGTATCATTTTTCATGATAAAAATCTTTTAAATATTTGTTATAAATAATTTGAGCAATTTCAGTACAACGGCTATCTTTTTTAGCAAGAAGGTCTGCGTAAATCAGAAGAGGCGGAACCATTGGTTTCAATATGCGGATTTTTGGCCAAAATGCAGCTCTGAGTTCAATGTTGCCATTTGAATTTTTTACCCATCGGTTACGTGCAATCAATTCGTTAATATTTCCCCATTGATATAATGTAACTCTCTCCGTTTGCATATGTTCTAACTTGGCAGCAGCAGATTCTCCTGTCAGAGTGATCGGAAATTTGTCCATTGGCGTGGTAAATTTACCATCGTATCTCTCGGATTCGTATTTGTTATAAAATTTTTCAAGGTAAACATTTGTCCATCGTTCTATTAAAAGCGTATAATCCAAAAAACGAAGTATTCCATGGAATTTCGTTATGAATTTTTGTTCTTTTAAATTGTTTATAATATACATAATACTGCCTAAACTAACATGGGTATATTCGCTAATTTTCCTATAATCCCAAGTGATAGATTTAGGCTCTGTTAAAAAAAGGAAAAGAACTTTTATCCCCGCTGGTGTAAAAGCGCGTCCGTGTACTTCTTGAGTTATTAGAGCTTTCGTTTTCTTACAATTTTGTATTAAAATAAGAGTACCTTTTCCTTCTAAAAAAAGATTTCCTGCTAAATCAACAAAATTTATTTTGTTGATTATAAGAGTTTCAGCGATGCTTGGCTGTAAATAATCGGTAAAAAGAATACCCCCTTTTAATTGTTCTCGAATTTGGGAAAGCTGAGGTAAACGAAAATCCTTTTTATATATAAATGGGCAGAATGTTCCAAAAATATCGATAGAGCCATCAAATAAAGTTTGATAGGGATTCTTATCACAAATCTTGGCTAATGGTTTCCTGAACCGTCCTAATTGATGGTTAATCTTTTCTAAAAAAATAGTAAATTTTAATTTCATTGTTCACTTTCTGCGTATGTTTATGTTTTGTAAACATATGTAATATACTGAACAATTAACAAAAAATCAAGCAGGGGCGGAATGTTTTCAGCCTTGCGTAATCAAATTTATCATTTTTAATCTGTCCTTTCTTCCAATTGCATTCTCAGAATTTTGGCATAGATTATCTATTGGCCGTTCCTGTCCAGCTTTT
>JBAYAV010000279.1:0-4496 GCA_041669565.1 Lentisphaeria bacterium | reverse complement strand
GTGAATGCTTTTTGTGCCGCCAACCTCGTCACATACCTGAGGGTATGCTCCTCGTTGTCGGCCCCAAAATCAAATCACGATTTTTTCAGCAAATTGTCAAGTTAATTTTTTTACAGCCCCTTAGTGTGATTTTTTTCTATTATGCAGGAATGGGTCCATTTTTTTAATAATGATATTTTTCAGATAAATAGGAAAAAATGATAAAAGCGGTTATACTAATGGTAGTATCATAGAATTGGGTTTGTGATATGTTATAACAGCAATATGGACAAGATTATGAGGAGTTTTAACATGGAAAATTATGAATGTATATGTGGGTATATTTATGATCCGGCGATTGGGGATCCTGATAATGGTATAAATCCAGGAACTGCTTTTGAAGATCTTCCGGAAGATTGGGTTTGTCCGGATTGCGGAGCCGGAAAAGAAGATTTTACTAAAATGTAAGTAGTATTATGAATGAGGCGTATAAAAAGTAGAACAATTGTTTTTATACCGTTCCTTCATTTTTCAACGAAATTCGAATGTGGTTAAAGCAGTTTCTGGATTCCGTTGTTTTAAAATTCTAATAAAATGGAAGTGAGATATGTCTTATAAAATAATTGTAAATCACCTTAAAAATGTCTATATAGGGAAAAGCGGCGAGTCTTTGTTTGCGGCTTTAACTAGAAATGGTGTGTTTATTCCGACGGCTTGCGGCGGTCGTGGAAAATGTGGATTTTGCAAAGTTTCTGTTTTATCTGGCATCCATCAAGACTTTACGGATTCGGAAAAGAAATTATTGAAGCCGGATGAATTAGCCTCAGGGATTCGTTTGAGTTGTCAAGTGTTGCCGGAAGATGAGCAAACGATTGAAATTGAAGTTCCTGAGTCCTATTTTTCTGTGGGGCGATATCAGGTGAAATTAATGTCTAAAACGGTTTTAACGCCGGATATTCTTTTGGTTAAAGTGCAGGCGGTAGAGCCGCGTTTTATTCGTGTGGTGGCTGGTTCCTGGATGGCGTGGCAAATCCCGGCTTATGGCGGTATTTCGGAGCCTTTCCAGCGCTCTTTTTCGGTGGCATCGGATCCAGCCAATCGGCGCAATTTGGAATTTATCATTCGTCGAACGCCATGCGGTCCGGGCACAACTTGGATTTTTGATGTTGCAAAGGTCGGTGATATGATTGAGCTTGTTGGCCCGCAGGGGAAGTTTCGTTTGCAGGATAATCCGCGGGAAGCGATTTTTGTAGCCGGCGGCAGTGGTCTTTCTGCAATTCGCAGTCTATTGCTTGATATGAAGACGCGCAAAGTGAATAAGAAGTCGCGATTGTTTTTTGGAGCGGTGAATCGGACCAATTTATATTTGACGGATGAATTGTCGGCCCTTGAGGAGTCGTTGCCAGATTTTAAATTTGTGCCGGTGTTAAGTGCGGAAGACCCCGAGGATCATTGGGATGGCGAGAAGGGGCTGGTGACAAGCGTATTTGCTAAATATTATAAAGATTGTTCTGAAATGGAGGCGTATTTATGCGGTTCTCCAGGGATGCTTCACGCCAGTATAAAAGTGCTGAAAGAGCTGGGCATGAAGGAAGAAAATATTCGCTATGATGAATTTGTTTGAGGAGTATGTAAAAATCAGCGATCGTGCAAGAACGGGCGGAAAATATTCGGCCCCCCTACAATTTTAATCGATTCATTTGTCATTCAGGCGATTTCGATTTTTCCGTTTGTTTTTTGTTCAATTATTTTTAACGAAAAAGAAAAATTAGCAATCAGAACCGTGCTCATCAAAAAACAAAAAAAAGCTATTTTTCTGCACAATATAACAATATCCATCAAAATGAAATATCTCATGTGTTATTCAAAATGGACATCCTTTTTTCTTTATCGGGCGTAGCCCGATAAAGAAAAAAATATGTAAAAATCCTTTTTCTTCCTCTTTTTCCGTCCCCTTTCCGTTTTTTCTTCCTTCCGTTTTTTCCGTTGTAAAAAAAAATCCGATGCATCGGCCTGTTTCCCGTTGTAATGGGGATGTGCCTGTAAAAATCAGCGACCGTGCAAGAACGGGCGGAAAATATTCCGCCCCTACATCTCGCCTATATTTGCCCCGACACGTAAAGACGCACTGGCGTGCGTTTCTTTAGGACATCAAACATGGCATCGTCTTGGGGATGTGTCTGTAAAAATCAGCGATCGTGCAAGAATGGGCGGAAAATATAAGGAAAAAACATCGTTGTTGTTGTTATGCGCTTATAGTAAACAAAGCGCTAAAATTATTTTCAAAAAGGAATGTCATTTAGGATTTTTGGGCAGTTGTCGCATTTTATTTTGAATGGCTGGCGTGTTTTTTCCCAAAAAGGGTGACTAGCATTCATAAAATTATATTTGGAATCGATGAACGATCGTAAAAGAGTGCTGGCGGCAGTAGAGTGTTATGGATTAGAAAGGAATATCAAAATGCGCAGACCAATTGGTTGGGTTGATAAGGATTGGGAAACTGGCAAGCGTAAAATAAGAGTCAATATTCATGCGGATGTGGTGAAGTGGCAGTTTCAGGAGTGTGGTGCGAAATGTTGGACTTATTCTTATCGTGCGCCGGAGTCCTATTGGCTAGAATTAGAAGTCAAATTATTAGAACTGAAACAGCGCGGGCATCTCTTTGATCGGGAAATAGATCTCGTGCGCAAACTTATCAGTTTAAAAGAAAATATAGAATAAAAGCTGTCTAAAATATTTTTTGACAATTTAAGAGTGGAGTAATAGAATGGAATTTTATGTAACGGCAGGGCCTGGTACGGAAGAAGTCTTGCGCGATGAAATGTGTGAGCTTGGTTTTCGCAGCGTTCGCTTGAATCGAGGGGGGATTCCCTTTATGGGTGCGCCGGAGGATGGCTGGAGAGCTTGTTTGCAAACTCGAATAGGTCAGCGAGTGATGCTTGTATTAAGGCGTTTCCCTGCAAAAACGCTAGACGATATTTATTATGGCGCCAAGAAAATTCATTGGGGGGAATATATTACGCCGGAACAGACGCTAGCAACTGCGGCGTATGCTCATGAAAGTTGTGGTGAAAATTCAAATATGGTTGGTTTGAAATTAAAAGACTCCATTGTGGATCAACAACGGAATGAATTTTCGAAGCGTTCCGATGTAGATCGCGATGACCCGGATGTGCGTGTTTTTATTTATTGGGCGCGCGAGAAAGCGACCATTTATCTTGATCTTTCGGGTGAGCCTCTTTTTAAACGCGGTTATCGTGTGGCTGGAGGAGAGGCACCGTTAAAAGAAACGCTTGCTGCTGCAGTATTACGGCTGTCTGGCTGGGATCGGAAGATGCCGCTGGTAGATCCGATGTGCGGATCCGGAACGCTGGTTATAGAAGCGGCAATGTGGGCTGCGAATATAGCGCCCGGTATTTGGCGGAAGCGTTTTGGCTTTGAACGCTGGGCTAATTTTACCGAGGAGTCCGCCGAAAAAATGCGCCAGATTCGCGGTGAAATGCGGTATAAGGCAACCGGCCAGTATCCTAAAATCACGGGGTATGACCTCGATGAAGAAGTTTTGAAACGGGCGAAAGAAAATGCGCGTGCGGCCGGCGTGCGTTTGAGCTTTCGACAAATGCCAATGCGAGAGCTGAGCTCAAGCGGTGAACGCCAAATGATGCTGACGAATCCTCCCTATGGCGTGCGTCTTGATGCGGATAATCGTTTATATCAGGATATGGCTTATGCAGTCTCTCGCTTGAAAAATTGGCGCGTTGCTATTTTGGCTGGAAATCCAAGCTGTATTAATGGCATTAAAATGCCTATTGCTAATGCTTGTCCATTGAAAAATGGAAATATCGATTGCCAATTGACGATGTACGAAGTTCCTGAATTCTAATCGTAACGATTCGGACAATATCCGAATCATTCAACCAAAGAAGAATTTAGAAAAAAAATCACAGCCGTCCCATAGCTTGACGGTAAATTTGATAATTTTCTCGTAGCGGCGCACGGACCTGCGCCTGCGGCGAGTGATGAATGATGAATGATGAATGATGAGTTGAAAGCAAAGAAAGAAAAAAAAGAACCACATTATTTCAAAGATCGGTTGTCTTTGCGACGTCTTTGTCCTTCATTCAAACATCACGTTATTTTGAAGATTTTCTCGTAGCGGCGCACGGACGTGCGTCGTTTTTGATTTTAAACATGTCGTTGTAATGGGGACGTATGTATATAAAAATCAGCGGCCGTGCAAGAACGGGCGGAAAATATTCCGTGCCTACAATTTTAATTGATTCATTCGTCATTCAGGCGATTCCAATTTTTCCATTAAAGACGTGTGTATATAAAAATCAGGGGCTGTGCAAAAACGGGCGGAAAATATTCCGCCCCTACAAAAAACAAAAAAAGGCTATTTTTTCTGCACAATATTAATAATATCCCTCAAAGTGAAATATCTCATGTGTTATCCAAAATGGACACCCTTTTTGTACATCGGGCGGTAGCCCGAAGTACAAAAAAAATTGTTTCTC
>JBAYAV010000278.1:0-4499 GCA_041669565.1 Lentisphaeria bacterium | reverse complement strand
TTCAAGTGAAGAGCCGTATGCGGGAAATCCGCACGTACGGTTCTGTGAGGGGTAGTTATCAACATCTCTCGTGGGTTCATAATAAACAAAAACCTATGGAGGTATTATAATGTCTACTCGACGTCCATAAAGGCATGTTTTCAAAATAATACAGTCCATTGCAAGTGTAGTCGGTTGAAAAAACGGCTTTTTTTCAAAATCAGAGTTTCTGAATCCGTAAAAATGCCGCAACAATTTTTACTTCACGGATTCAGGTTATAATTCCGGTTCTTTTCAGGGGGGGTGCAAATTTGGAAAGAGAAACAATGTTTTTTCTCCGTCAATCGCTTATAATCGATATTACCTGAATCCGTAAAAATGACGCAACAATTTTTACTTCACGGATTCAAGTAATATCTAAAATATATCGGCATTTTGTAAAAATCAATTCAGATGGGTATAATATTATGGCTAGCGACTTTTTGAATTCTTTCAGGATTCGAATATTGGAATGCCGTTAATATTTTTAGGCTTTCGTTTGTTAAGGGCTTGAAATTGATGAAATAATGGGGTATATTAATATGTTTTTTTGTGGTGGTTGGTGAATATTTTTAATGTAAAAGAATTGCTTTTTTTGTTTTATTGAAAAGGATGCTTTTTTATTAAGTTTATGGCATTTACCAATCTTTTATAAAAATAAAAGAAATTTTATTCCTTTAAGAAAGTACTTTTAACGTACCCTGGGTATTTTATATGTTACAGATTTTGCAGAAGTTTTCTGCTCTTTTGATTTATCCGATCATTGCTTTATTTATATCAACGGTATTAACGTTTATTTGCATTCGTGTTTTGCCAAAGCTTGGGTATATTGACAAACCGGGTGGACGTCATATTCATAAAAAGGCAGTACCGCGCGGCGGTGGAATTGCTATTATTATAGCCTTTTTTATTGGGGCTGGACTCTATGTCTTGAATGTGCCGGAAGATATGGTTGTTATACAGAATCATGGGATTGTCCTCGGGCACTCCGCTCGATTGTTTTTGCATTTATTTATTCCGGCAGTAATATTGGGCATTTTGGGACTTATTGATGACTATAAGCCGTTAAAGGCTTTCCCTAAATTATTTATTCAAATTATTGTGGCTTTTATTATATGGTATACGGGACGTTGTAATTTTACTTTTGCTGGCTGGCAATGCCCGTGGTATTTTTCTATGATCCTCTCTATGGCATGGGTCATTGTTATTATCAACTCTTTTAATCTGATCGATGGTTTAGACGGTATTGCCGCTGGAACTTCGGTGGTGTCTTCATTTTGTATGGGCATTTGGTTTTTGTTGGTGCCTGGACATATGAATCAGGCGGTTGTCATGTTTATTCTGTCGGGAGCTTGTCTGGGCTTTTTAAGATACAATTTTCATCCGGCAAAGATTTTTCTTGGGGATACTGGTAGCACTTTTTTGGGGCTTATTTTTGCGATTATTGGTCTCTCTACCGTGGAAAAAGTGGTCACTTTTTCATCCCTTCTGTTGCCGTTGCTGGCAGTTGGCGTTCCTCTTTTTGATGTTTTTTTGGCTGTATGGCGTCGCAGTATGCGCAAAATGCTGAATCCAAAACTATCTGGAATCATGACAGCGGATCAGGATCATTTACATCACCGGCTGTTGCGGCGGACAAATAGCCAAGCGAAAACGGCCTATGTTATGTATTTAATTACATGCTGTTTTGCTTTGGCTGGATTTGTTGTTATTCTATTTCGGGGTGCTGCACCGGCGATAATGTTTCTTATTGTTTGCATCGGTTTGGTGATTGCGGTTCGTCAATTGGCGGTTATTGAATTATATGATTCGGTTTTGCTTATGCAGGTTCGGGTTTTGAAGCCGCATCGTGGAATATTATTGAATCTTATCCATCCTTTTATTGATTTTGCAATTTTAACGGTGTCGTATGTCATCGCCGCTTTTCTTACGCTTGGAACGCTTGGAAGTTTTTATTGTTTTATCTACGCTTTTGTGCCAGTTGCGCTTTGCTTGTGTTTTTCTGGAATATACAAAGTCTACTGGTTGCGTGCGTCTTTAGATAACTATTGGAAATTGGGCCTGATCTTATTTGTAGGGTTGCTTATTTCATGTTTTTGCCTTTATCTTTTCTGTTTTTCCAGCTACCATTTTCAGGGAGATAATGTTTTTCCGATGTGCCATTTTACGAGTCTTTGCCTGCTTTATGTTTTGCTTGCGCTTTCCCTTATTAGTTTTGAGCGGTTTGCTGTGCATTACATTGAGGGATTTTGGATGCGGAAATTGTGCGTGTTAAAGCAGGTTCCAGTGTGCCATTCCCGGGTATTGATTTATGGCGGCGGATTGATTTGCCGTCTCTATATTAATTATTTCAACTGCGCAAAAAAGGATCTCGATGTTTCCGAAACGTTGGTTGGAATTGTGGATGAAGATAAGGCGCTGCACGGATTGGTTGTCTATGGTTCAAAGGTATTGGGCGGAAGCGATGAATTAGAACGTATTCATAAAGAGACTTCTTTTGATAAAATAATTGCGACCACGGATAAAATTCATCCTGAATATTTGAAAAATATTCAGGAATTTGTAAAAGAAAAAGGTATTAAATTTTGCTATTTCCGCGTTTGCGAAAAGGATACAGCAGAATAACGATTTTTGTTTTTCTGAATAATAAAATATTTTTGGATCCATAAAAACAACGCTATAATATTAAAAATCCAATCAATGCTGCAATAAAAAATAGGCCACAACAAAGAGATGGAAACACCAGAGTTAGCTAAAATATCAAAGGGCAGACGCACAATATTGCTTTTTTGGTGCTATTTTAAAATCGCATCTGTTGTGCTTGGCGGCGGCTATGCGATTGTGGCAGCCGTTCAGGATGAATTCTGCCGAAAACGAAAATGGATTTCCGAAGACGATATTCTTGATATGCTGACCACTATTCAGACGGTCCCGGGATTAATCGCTTCAAATTCAGCAATCTATATGGGCTGGAAAATCAATGGCTTTGTTGGCGCGGTGGCTGCGTTGTCCGGTACAATATTGCCACCAATAACAATTGTTATTTGTATCGCGGCTGGTGTTACTCAAATACAAGAAGTATTGGAGTCTCCTATGATGCGCGGTGCCTTTCGCGGAATTCTGTCTTGTGTTACCGGACTGATTCTCGTTACCGCAATTAAGGCGCGGGAAAAAACCATAAAAGACGCATTTGATCTATTGGTTGCAACGGGATGCTTTATCGGCGTTGCCATTTGCAAATGGAATCCTATTTGGCTGATTTTGGTCGCAATAGTGCTTGGGGTGATCAAAGTCTGCTTCTTCAGCAGAATCGGGAGTAAGCCGCAATGAGTGTTCTGGGACTCTATTTTTTATTTTTAAAGTTGGGCTTTTTCTGCTTTGGCGGCGGGTATATGCTTATTCCGCTTTTATCAGCGGATTTAGTGAGTTGCACGCCGCAGGTTTTAACCGCGCAGGCTTTTTCGGACTTAGTCTCGATGGCACAGGTCACACCAGGACCCATTGGGTTAAATACGGCGACTTATGTGGGCTATCTCGAGCAGGGCATCCCGGGAGCCCTGGCTGCGAGCTTGGGCATTTTAACGCCCGCGATGATTTTGGTTCTGACGGCAATTAAATTACTGAAGCACTTTGAAACGCATTGGAGTGTGCGCGGTTTTTTAAGAGGGATGAAACCAGCGTCATTTGGACTTATTGTGTCCGCCGCATGGATTATCGCTGAGATGTGTATTTTTTCAGGTACCGTTCCCTGGCGGACCTTATTTCAGGATTTTGGTACAACATTTCATCTTCATTTTCTTGCCATTATTTTAACGGGAATAACTGTATTAACAATGCTGAAAACAAAAATATCTTTTATGTGGGTTTTGGCAGCCTGCGGTATTTTTGGCGCGTTTTTCCTTGGTTAGTATGCCGTAATGGAAAAATGCGGGGGTGTTGTTTTTCGCAAATATCGTTATGTTATTTGCTTAGGGGCTGTTCAGAAATAACCTTTCCATTTGCCTGATTCTCGTGAATGCTTTTTGTGCAGCCAACCTCGTCACATACCTGAGGGTATGCTCCTCGTTGTCGGCCCCAAAATCAAATCACGATTTTTTCGGAAAATTGTCAAGTTCATTTTTTTACAGCCCCTTATTCTTTATTATGCGGATTTGCTTTTCTTGCGATAATTGGCTAATCATTTTTTTGGGGGGTTTTGGCTATAAACGTTTTCAGGCTGAAAAAGGCGCTTTTTGTTTATCATTAATATAGACCCCATTCGTCTCTGGAATAAAGAGGGTGCCGATAAAAGAAAGTGCTGTTGGAAGTAAGAGCAATAAAAATAATGTCTGATAGGCAGCTGCTGGATAAACGGTTATGGCGTCTGTTTGAGGAACGCCGTTGGGAAGAAATGCATCCAACATAAGACCAATTAGCAGGGCAAAAAATGCCGGTAAAAAATTACAGGCCATATTTATAAATGCCGCGGATTGTGTCGATGC
>JBAYAV010000277.1:0-4509 GCA_041669565.1 Lentisphaeria bacterium | reverse complement strand
GCATTTTTAGGCAGTTGTCCCTGCATATCGTTGACTTTGCGTCGCAGTTCATCCCAAACTTGTGGCAGTTCTTTTTTGCCGTATTTATTTTTGATTTCAACGGTGATAATGGATTTACCCGGATAGGATTGGCTGGTAACATTATCCAGTTGCCCCATTTGCTGGATGGCGGTTTCGATCGGGTCGGTGACTTCTTCGGCAACTTCCCAGGCGGTTGCGCCGGGATAGTAGGTAATGATTTGCGCATCTTTAATGGTGAATTCAGGATCTTCGAGGCGTCCGATGCGCTGATAACTGTAAAGCCCGCCAATTAGCAGTGTCAATGCGAATGTGAAAGTAATCACTCGTTTATTTAAGCAATAAGCAGCAATGTTCATTTATATTTACTCTTTAGTTTGAGGATTCATTACGAAGAAGACAGACTTGTGATCCATCTGTTTATAAGGAAATGCCCGCTGTGGCGGGCGAAGATTTCTGGACTCTTTAGTTTGTTGGTTCGCTACTAAGAAGACTGACTTCCTGTCCATCTGTTAATAAGGCAATGCCGGCTGCGGCAATACGCTGGTTTATTTTGACGCCGGATAAAATTTCGATATCGGTGCCGTTATGCTGCCCGATTTTGACGGGGCATTTCGTGACTTTGTATATTTTTCCGTCGACGGGCTCGACGAGCCAAACGTAATGCGCGCCAGTAGAATCAATTCCAATAAGATCGATGGGAATCAGCGGGTATTTGGATGTGCTAGCAGTATGGGCGAATGCCGATTTTACTTCAACACTGACCGACATGCCTGGTAAAATCATTAAATTTTGGGGAGCGGGCATGATAAAAGATGCCGTATATGTCTGCGTTAAACTGTTTGCACTTGGCGTGAATTCTTTGAACGTGATATTAAAAGACTTGTCGGGAAGGGTGTCAAAAGTGGCTTTGGCGGTTACTTTTTGATCCACATTTTTAAGACTAAGGGTTTGCGGAGCGTTGACGATATAGCGTTCTGGAACGGATACATCAATCTGAATGGTAGAGACATTCTGCAGTGTTAAAACCGGCGTTCTGGCCTGAATGGTGGTAAAAGTATCGATAAAGACATCGGCGATATTGCCATCAAAGGTGGCTGTCAAGGTGGTATCGGCCAGGGCTTTTTTTGCAATGTCAAGGTTGGCGGATGCGCGTTCATATTGTGCCTTGGCATTACTCATGTCTTCCTGGGATACGGCATGATTTTCCAATGCTTTGGAAATACGGTCATAATGGGATTTTGATTGATTGAGCGCGGCTTGAGCTTCTTTGACTTTGTTTTCGTAATCCTGTGCGTCCAACTGGGCTAGTATTTGTCCTTTTTCAACTTTTTGTCCTTTGACGATATTCTTTTTAATGATTTGTCCAGATACTTCAAAGGAGAGGGATACCGTATCATTGGCACTGACACAACCAGAGAGGAAAACGCTGGGGGGTGTAAAGGTGTCTTTTATAACGATTGTTTTGAGTGGCTGGATGACGAAGGGCGTTTCTTCAACGGCCTTTTCTTTATGGTAGACGAACGCAATAACAATCGCGGCTATTACAAGAATGCTCGCGACCCATTTAAGAAGACTGCTTTTTTTGTGTGACATAACTATTTTCCTCAAATATGATAAATGATTAAATGAATATTCTTTATGTTTTTTTTAGGGGGGGCTTCTTTTTTTGATTAGGCAGAGAATGTCGAGAAAAAGGAGCCTTTATTATTTTTTGAACTTACTTGTTTTGTGGTGTTTGTGCCGTCATTTGCCAGCCGCCACCGAGGGCTTTGTAGATTCCGATCAATTTTAAGGAAAGCGCGCCGCTCGATTGTGCCATATTATCTTGTTGCCGGGTTAGTTGGCGTTGCATATCTAGGACATTCTGAAAATCCGTCAAGCCCGAACGATAAAGAGTATCGACTTGGCTGACGGATAATTCGGCTGCTTTTACAGCATTCGTTAACAGTTCCATGTGTCTTTTTTCATTGATATAGGACGTAAAATTGTTTTCGCATTCTTGGATGGCTTTTAATACGGTGTTTTTGTAGTTGATTTGTGCCTGACGGGTAAGGGATTCTTGAATTTTAACGGCATTCAGCAGGCGTTTGCCGGCAAAAATATTCCATTTTGCCGTAGGACCGAAGCCGTAGTACTGTGTGGCGCCGTCAAAAATTTGATCCGTACTAGTGATGTTCCAGGCAAAGCTACCATTGAGGGAAAACATTGGATAGAGATCGCCTTTTGCTACCCCTATCTGCGCATGCTGTGCCGCTAGCTTTCGTTCCGCCGAGCGCAGGTCAGGGCGTTGTCTCAGCAGGTCGGCGGGGAGAGTTTCTGGCAGAGCGTGTGTGGCAATGGGGATCGCTTTGAAATTATCTTTGAGGTAATCCAGTTCTCCAGGATATTGCCCTGCAAGTACGCAAAGCAGATTCAGCTGTTTGACGATTTCGGTTTGGAGCCCCGGAATCATGGATTGGGTTTCGGCAAGGTTTAGTTCGGCTTGATGGATATCGAGTTCGCGGGAAAGCCCAGAATCATAGCGGTCTTTCGTTAGTTTTAGAGTCGCTTTCTGGGTATTGGCATTTTTTTCTGCAAAGGACAAGCGTTCCTGTAAAGTACGCAACGTAAAATAGCTCGATGCAGTTTGGGCCTCCAAAAGTACCAGGGCGTCACGATAGTCTTCGATCATGCCTTGACGCGTCGCGGATGCGGATTCAATCTTGCGGCGAACCCTCCCCCAGAAATCTATTTCCCAGCTTGCCCCGCCATCGACAGTCAGAGAGGAAAAGGTCTCGTCGTTGAATATAGGAAGCATCTCTTGTTTGAGTTTGTGGGTCTGCCAGTTTGTGCCGACTTGCGCAGTGGGAAGTAACTCACCCTTGCGGATGCCGAGGAGGATGTTGGCTTCTTGAATGCGTTCTAACGCGATTTGTAGGTTTAAATTCTGGGCCTGTGTCTGCGTAATAAGGGCTGTGAGGTCTTCGTCTTTGAATATTTTCCACCACTCTGATAATTGTGGTGCATTGCTTTGCAGTTCTTTTTGAATATTTTTATGCCATTGATCCGGCATTTTCATGTCTTTTTTATGATAATCTGGACCGACGGTCATACAACCGGAAAGTCCAAAGAAAGTCGTGATTAAGCTATAGAATAGCAATTTTTTAATTCTCATTTTTTTCTCCAATTAAAGTTTAACCTTATAATATACTCCAAAAACAAATAAAACGAGCGCGTTTATTGCTTTTAAAATAGCGGATTGAATTTATTTGTTTTCAGTGTAAAAGTTCTTTGTTTTCAAGGGGATCTTTGTTTTGAGAACAAGGGTTGTATCGAAACACTGATAATCTTTAGAATTCGTTCAAAGGGAAGGAGAAATTCTAGGGCAATTGTTTATTGACTGGTTAAAAGCATTTTTTCGGTTACTTCATACTGGAATGGTTTTTGGGCAAGGTAATTTTTAAATTCGAGGATCATAAAATCGGCCATGCGTTTGACCTCGTCATTGAGAGAGCCGGCGATATGCGGGGTTAAAAAGACATTCGGGAGGGTATAAAGCTCGGAGTTTTCGTCTGGGGGCTCGGGGAAAGTAACGTCGAGCAAAGCGGATAAATCAGGCCGCTCTTTTAAGACCTCAATAAGCTCGGGTTCATTGACCTGACGACCGCGCCCCGTGTTGATAAAAACAGCATCTTTTTGCATGCTTCGAAATAATTTGCCATTTAAAATGCCGGTGTTGTCCTCCCGATCCGGAAGGTGATTGCTGACAATTTGGGAGGTTGCAAATGCGGTATCCAAATCGACTGTGCGTCGTTCTTTACGGGAAGGAATGACCAGGGTTTCTACATGGCAGTTTTTGAGCAACTCCTGGACCTTTGTGGCGATGGCACCGGCGCCGATTAAAGCGACACGCGCGCCATAGCACCCCCGGCCGATTTTTGTTTTCATTTCAGCCGTTCTTTCTTTTGCCGTATAATTGCGTGCAATCTGAAAATAGTTCTTCAACCCCAGAATAATCTGGCTGAAACAGTACTCTGCAACGGGAATTGAATTTGCGCGCCAGGCGCTGATCACATGAACACCGCGCTCAAGAAAGGGGCGACAAAAGGGGTCCGTGGCACCGGCGGCATAGAAAAGAACTTTGAGCCTCTTCAGGCGTTTGAATTGTTCGTCTGTGGGAACAAACATCCCCCAGGTAGAAAAAAGGATATCGATTTCTTCTAAGGCGGCATTGTCGATGTTTTCTGGCTGGATCACTGTCGTGTTAAGATTGCCCAGTTGGGCGATTTCAGACAGTCTTTTTTCACCAAAGACATAATCGATATTCTTTTTATTTTGGCAAAAAAAAGCAATATTTAATTTTTGCATCATAAAATTCGGAGCTCCCTGTGAGATTATATTCCGCCGCAGCTGCGTCCGCCGTCAATAAGATAATTTGTGCCGGTTATAAAGGCCGCTTTGTCGGAACAAAGATAGAGGATAAGATCTACAATTTCTTGTGGCTGAGCG
>JBAYAV010000276.1:0-4518 GCA_041669565.1 Lentisphaeria bacterium | reverse complement strand
TGCCTGATTCTCGTGAATGCTTTTTGTGCCGCCAACCTCGTCACATACCTGTGGGTATGCTCCTCGTTGTCGGCCCCAAAATCAAATCACGATTTTTTCGGCAAATTGTCAAGTTATTTTTTTACAGCCCCTAAAAAGAGACGCACGAAAGTGCGTCTCTTGCTTTTTGGCTCTAAATCGTAATATTAGATGTCTTCGGCGGGAATATCGCCGTCGTCGACCATCGATTTATTTTCGAAGCGGGTATACATGGGAAAGAAGTTCAATCTTTGCAACCCGGTACTACCATTACGATTTTTGGCAATAATTAATTCGGCATCGAGTGGCTTTGTGGCATCTGCGCCTTGCTCATATTGTTTTTCGCGTTCTCGATGCAGCAGCGCTACCACATCGGCATCCTGCTCGATTGCCCCAGATTCACGCAGATTGCTTAGCTTTGGCTTTTCTCCCTGTTCGGCTTGGCGGTTCAGCTGTGCTAGGACGACAACTGGGATACTAAGCTCTTTTGCCAGGGCTTTTAAGGATCCTGATATTTTTGCAACTTCATTTTCACGACTGGCATTGCGGCCGGTTTCTGCGCGGACGAGCTGCAGATAGTCGACAAAAAGAATTTCGATGTTATCTTGAGTTTTCATTCGTCTTGCTTTGGCTCGGAGTTCCAAAATGTCAATGGCACCCGTATCATCAATCACAATATGGGATTCTCGCAGACGATTGCAGGATTCGGTAACATCTTCCCATTCGCTTGTTGTGGGGGATTTTTGGGTAAAGTGATTTGTGCTGACTTTAGAATCACTGCTGATAAGGCGCATTACAAGTTGTCGTGCCGGCATTTCAAGACTGAATATTCCAACGGGTCTTTTTTCGGGCCCCAAGGCAATATTGGCGGCCATGTTTAAGGCGAGAGCGGTTTTTCCAATGGATGGTCGTGCGGCAATAACTAATAATTCACCGGGCTTTAGCCCCGTAGTCGCGTTGTCCAGGGTCTCATAGCCGGTTTTTATTCCCATGGTTGATTTATCATGCTGTAAAACTTTGTCGATATATTGAACTGTTTCGTAAACTAGGGGTTTGATGCGTTGCAGGTCATTGACTTCATTCATTTGTGTGACGTCAAAAATTTGCTGTTCTACAAGATCGAGCAATGTTTTGACATCTTCTTCGGTGTCATAGCAGCGCATAATAGCTTCGGAACACGTGGCAATGATTCTTCGCAGAATGGCATTTTGTTTTACGATATCGACATAGTGTTCAATATTGGCAACGGTAGGCACGCTGTCGGCGAGAAAAGCAAGGTAGGCTGCTCCGCCGATCTCATCGAGTTTATTTTGTGCTTGAAGGTGGTTTATTAAAACGATGGAATCAATGGCGGCTTCGCCTTTGGGGCTGCTGAGTTCGACCATCGCATCAAAAATGATTTGGTGGGCGGGGCTGTAAAAAGCATCGATGTGGCGGAGTGTTGATATTGCTGTGCCTGCAGCAGTGGGATCTAACAGCATTGCGCCTAATACCGCAACTTCGGCGTCTTTGTTGTGGGGTTTTGTTTGATTTACTGTCAAAAGGCCGTTGTTGATGGCGGATTTCTTATTATCTTTAAAATTTTCCATTTTTTCCTGTTTTAATCAACTTAATTGTTATAAAAATCAGTTCTCTTTAAAATAAGCTTGATTTGTCTTTTTTCCATTGTTCTGCTTATTAAAAGGATTATATTGTGATGAATCGTTGTTTTCTTTTGAATGGAACCAAGAGGGATGGGAGCGCGTTGGGTAGCTTTTTTGCAAATGTTGCAAAAAGTACTGAAAATAAATTTAATTTTTTCTCGTAAAAAAATAGTTGACAAATAGAGCATGTGGTATATATTACTAAAAGAATAATTAATAATTTGTTTGTTTTTTTCTCCTTTTTTTGTTGTTCCTTGTTTTGTTAATTTATTCTTTTACCGCCGGATTCTCTCCGGCGGTTCTTTTGTTTTAAACCTGGTTCTTTTTGTTCCGAGTAGTCAAAGGTCCATTTGGAAATCGGGGCATAAAAAAAGCCTGTTATGCAAAAAATGCATAACAAGCTTGAATATATCTGGTATTCGGGGCGGGATTTGAACCCGCACGATTGTTACATCATCAGGCCCTCAACCTGACGCGTCTGCCAATTCCGCCACCCGAACATGGATTTTTGGATTTCATTACTATACAACCTTACCCTTTTTTTTCAAATCAGAATATAAAAAATATAACATTTTTCGAAAAAAAGAAGGCCTTTTGCATGGAATGAAAAGTTTTCCCTGAAGAGGAAGCTTTTTTCCCCATTGAAACTGTTTTCTTTTTGAAAATGAAAAGCATCCCCCTGAACTTGTTAAACTGCAAGACTGTGCGTGATTGACTGGTATTTCAATGATGTCTTTGCCTTGGATGTCTGCTTTGGAGGCAAAAAAAGATCGCTTCATAAAAGTAGACGCCTATTGTCGTTTTAATTCTCTGAGACGCGCGGCTTCCGGAAGAAGCTTATAAAATTCATCAAGCGGGTAACAGCCGGAAATCATGCCGTTGCGTGGAGCATTGGTGCAATCCCCGAAGGTCCGACAAATATGACGACGGTCTAAGGGGCGGCCGTGTAAAACATCATCGCAGATACTGGGATAAGATAATACCATGCGCCCGATTCCAATAAAATCGGCCTCGTTATGCGCAAGAACATATTCTGCGACTTGTGGTAAATATTCCTGTAAGCAGGTTAGACCAGAGCAAATAACCTGAAGGTCGGGGCATAACTCGCGTATTCGTTTTACAGCTTGTAAATGGCGCGACACATTGTAGAGCGGATGTTCTGGCATTGCATAGCCGTCGCATACTGGATAATAGGCCGGGCGTTGCATATGCACGTTGTAATAGGGACTGCCGATAGTAGCACAAATGGTGTGGATGCCAAAGGATTTCAACAGGTTGATAAATTGGACTGTTTCTTTCATATCTGGATCCATATGCAGCCCGTCACCGGCTCCGCCGAAGGCGTAGGGGTAGGTCTCGCTTTCCCATTTCATGGGGTGTCCAACACCGTCGGGGCCTTTCTCAAATGGCAGGATATCAAAGAGGCTGACGCGGGAAGAAAGCGGTAGATTGGGGCAACTTTTTTGAATACCAGTCGCAATTTCACGAAAGAAGCGCGTCCGGTTTTCGAACGATCCGCCGTAAGGACCGGGGCGATCATAGGCGGTGAGGAATTCGTGTCCGAGGTAGCCGTGTGCCATTTTGATATCCACAAAATCGAAGCCCGCATTTTGGGCAACTTGTGCGGCCTGGATGTAATTTTGTATAATTTCCGGAATTTTTTCATCGGGAACGACATCCTTGGCGGAGCAGCCGAATTTTTTATCGAGCAGTGGGTGTGCCCATGCGGTTACCGGTTCGAGTTTATTGGCGATATTCGGGTGGGAGTAGCGTCCGGAGTGGGTAAGTTGTAGCCCGATTAGCAGGTCTTTTGCGGTGCCGAATTTTTCGGCGTGAGTTTGGCGCATATCATGGACGAGCGTTTTTAGGCTATCTTGGGTTTGGGGGATGGCCATTAGTTGCTGTGGGTTGCTGCGGCCGGAATGCATAACTGCGGCAGCTTCGGTGCCGAAGATCATTTTGGCGCCACTGCTGGCAAAATGGAGCCAGCGTCGGCGGGTGTATTCGCTTGGTGTGCCGTCTTTTTCGCAGTCCCATCCTTCCATTGGAAGAATGGCCCATCGATTGCCGACCGTTTTTCCAAATGCGGTAATGGGCTGAGCCAGCGTGGCGGTGCCATCGGATGGAATAGAATCGGCGAGGCGGATATTAATTTTTTCTGCAGCGAGATAAGTGCGAAAACTTTGAGTCGTTTTAAATTCGGTCACTTTGCGGAAGTTTGGCTTCAAAATCTTTTTCCTTTTTTTAGATGAATTAGGATGAGTTCTGCGTCTGAGAGGACTTCGTAGGTATGGCTGAGCAACGCGTCAAATTGGATTGCCGCGCCGGGCTCTAGAGTATGTTTTTCATTGGGAAGCGATATCTGAATTTTTCCGGATAGAACCCAGCATAATTCATAATCGTCGCGATGAATTTCGGGTTTGGATATTTGCGATCCTTTTTTGGCTTTGGCATGCATGCAGCGGAGATTGCTGTAGAGAATACGTTCAAATTGAAAACCGCTGTATTGGTAATGTGACGACTGAACAAGATGCGAGGACTGATTTTCGGCAAGGGAGATAAGATCGGAAAGTGTGATGCCGAAGACTTTGGCGAGTCGATACAGGGTATCGATTTCGGCATTGTTTTGATTTCGTTCTAGTTTTGATATAACGCTGGGGGATACACCGGATAGTTCTGAACAGCGGGCGATATTCATCTTATTTTGTTTGCGCAAATCCCGCAGTATTGAAAAATCGCAAATGGATTTATTGTTTTTAGACGCTGTCATTTTTGGTATATTTTCCCTTCGCGGTATTCTTTCCAAGCTGTTTCAAACCAGTTTTTGGTATCGGGGATAGAGCGGCATGGTTTCCAG
>JBAYAV010000275.1:0-4610 GCA_041669565.1 Lentisphaeria bacterium | reverse complement strand
TTTGGAGGCTCGTCCAAATGGCAACAACGCACCAAGCATCTTCCCAGAAAGAGATTGTCAACCACTAGATGTAGTGGGTAAGAAAAATTGGTCACCCCAACTTTATACCCCAGTAATTTTATTCACGCCGTGTGCGAGTTTTTCTCATAATATAGCTCCTTCATGCTCAACTTTTGCACGGTGTGATTTCCATATTCCAGCAAATCATCGAGCGGCATTTTTCAATTTCATTCATAAATTCAATCTGGTATATTTCCGGATTGTTATCATCCGGAGATTGCGAAAGACTCGCGGTTACAAAGGAATAAAAATCATTGCCGGCATGCAAGCTACGAATTGCCATGGAGTATTTACCGGGGGAAAATATTTCATGCAGCGGCACCCATGGGGATGGTGCATCGGGTAATATGTATTTGCCGCGTTCCGGTTTTTCTTTCACAAATCCTTCCGTGCTGAGCCAGCCAACCCGGGAAAAGTTGTTTTTATTATCCAGGTATCCGAGTTCCATTAAATTGTCAAAGAGATCCCAATACAAAGAATCCGAATACGCAACTTCAAGAGCGGGAATTTCAACCTTTAAAAAGACATTATTTGATATCAAGGACTTTTTTCGAAAGCTTTTCTGCTTTTCCACCAGTGTTTGATAATCTTTATCTGCGGCATCCAATTCCGGGTATGGTTTTTGGTATGTCTCCAGCGTATTATTTAGATTGCCTCCGGCAGCACTTGTGAAGAGCAAGGCAGCCACTCCCAGCGCTTCCAATTCTATGGAAAAATCATTATCTGCACTATATTTTTCTGCCAGACCGGGAGTTGATAAGGTCGGTTTGAATAAATACTTTTCGCAATCGGATGGATCAAAACTGGTGAGTTCCCAGGAAATGGCCGTTTTTGTTTTTTGAACTTCATTTGCGAAGTTGCTTAATATCAATAATGCGGACATATTATTTTCGCTTATCATCAAATAAGCTCCAATTTCAGCATTCTGGTGAGTTATTATCTTGCTACAATTATAATCATTGAAAATCCGCAGATTTTTTTCTTGACGGAAGAGCCCCCACAACTTCCAGAGTGGCCGCAGATAAACATCATTTATTCCCGGTTCGCGATAATGGGCAAGGGATGAAGATTTTATCTGTATTCCCAGCGGGGTATGGGGATATTGTCCAGAAGCGGCGAAAAAAGGAATCATTTTCGAGGTGCCGTATTCGGGAAACGCCGCTGTCCACATGCTTCCGTTGGTAACAAAAGCCTGACTGAAATACTCATGCTTCAAGCGGCTTTCAATCAAAGCACCTTGTTCACCCTCACCGGATGTATAAGCATCAATATTACCATCAGCCATGCCGATGGCGGAAAAAAACGGCCCGGTATGTGAAAATAACAATCCATTTTCCCCGACTCTTTTCCGGTAAGTTCGAATTTTCAGATAATGTTCCCTGAATAAAATTCTACCGCCGGGAAATCGTTCATCCGGGGAATACACATCATGGATTGGTCCTCCAAAATCCATGTATAAGCCATCAAAATCCTTTCTCAAAAGACTGTTAAACCAGTCAAAAGATTCTTCCCTGCCGGATATTTCATATCCCCTTATATATAAAGCAATTCTTATGTCATGCTGTTTTGCGATCCTCAGCACTTCTTCAAATTGGACTGTATTTTGAGGGATGCCGCCGTTTTCCGGGTCATGCCTCCAGTTTTCATGCAAAATCAGCACATCGGTATCATTTGCTGCAATTTTTTCCATTTGCCGACTGGTTGGGTATCGTTGATAGCTGTCCATATAATGGTACATCTTCAAAGGAGGCAAATGCCGTGTTGTCGGAGCTTTCGTAATAAACCAGCCCCATTGATTTTGCCATTGCCATGGCCGAAGCCTGTTCCGGCATTTATTTTTCTGGAAATTCCAATTTATATTTATGGAATTATTATTTTTCCAAGTTATTTCGCTTACATTATCTTCGCTTTTCCCTGAAAATGAATTCTGTCCTTCCACAAAAAATTCCATATAAACTCCCGGGGCGTTTTTACGGAAGCAGTTAAAATTTACATCGGGAATGATCTTATTTTCAAATTTATAATTTTTGCCGACCGGAAGGAAACGTTCGGTATTAACCGTTTGAATGTAAGTATCATCAACCCCGCTGACTGGCGGACGCGGGAAAAAAGCCCAACGCACGTCATCAAAATCTTTAAAATTTATTGATAAATCAAGTTTAAAATCCTTAATATCCGGACAATGGTTCTCTTCAACCAGGAAAAAAGCGGAAGAAAACACCGTTCCATCTTTCCAGAACTCATGCCGCAAGGAAATTTCAAATTTGTCAATAGTATTCCCCGCTTCATCCGCCCATTGTAATCGCCGGAATTCAATCCTTTCAGCTTCTCCATCCGCAATGTGAGTGCGATAAACAGTCGTATCGGCATCCACAAATGGCCTGATTACGCGGCCGTCATCCAAACAGAGGCTTATTTGCGATTCGCTAT
This sequence comes from Lentisphaeria bacterium, assembly GCA_041669565.1. GTDB lineage: Bacteria > Verrucomicrobiota > Lentisphaeria > Oligosphaerales > Oligosphaeraceae > JBAYAV01. Next base: position 2,120 of record JBAYAV010000275.1, on the reverse strand, counting down.
TTTCTTGAAGTAGCATTTTTTCATTTGCTTCCCCTTTCAACCAGATACGCGAAGGAAATCCGCCGCTTTGCAGGTTAAATTCGGTAATAACATTTTTCTGATCAATGATGATTGTTTTGTTAATCATGTGAAATTTCTTTAACTTTGTTTTTTATATTATTTCAGATTGTCGTAAGATAGAAAATCACCGACGGTATCAGTTAAAACAACAGTCGGTGACTTTAATAAACTACCACAGTTTATTGGTCATAGGTATCTTTCGTCGTTGGATCAAACATTGTATAATCGCCCTTTTCCCGGGCATTTTTCAGACTAGTAACATGTCCGTCCGCCCACAGCATATTAGCGGCATTGTTATGACGATTATGGATGGAATTAGCAGCTCCGTAGGGTCTGTCTTTTGCAATTAAATAGGAGCCGATGGGGCTGGTAGTACCGTTGCTCCAAGCGTCCGACAAAAGCACCTTCATGGAAGGTTTTAATATTTTCGATTGTCTTTGAGTAGGATATTCCGTTTTAGAACCATCGAACCATCCGCCATAATTACTACCGAAATACTGATAATTATAACCGTAAGTAATGTATTTATAGCGAGACGCAGTATCTGGAAATAATACTGCCGATAGTCCGCCATTCGGGTTGGAATAAGAATTATTGATTACACCAATAGCAGAAGGGCAAAAATAAATTTTAGGAGTTGAAACATATTTCTGATCATAAAGATCCCACGCCCAGGTTACATAAGGAACATAGAATTCATTATTATCATCGGTGTAACTTATAAAAGATAATACCATTTGTTTTTGGTTACTTAAGCATGATATATCTTTGGCTTTATTTCTGGCTTGGCTCAAGGCGGGAAGCAACATCCCCGCAAGGATTGCTATAATAGCGATTACAACTAACAATTCGATGAGTGTAAATTTTCTTTTCACAATGGTCTCCATTTTTTGATATTTTAACCTGTAATTTATGGACGACTGCAAGTTTCGATTATTTTTGTTTTTTAAGTAAACTTGCAATGTTAATAGTATAGTGTTAAATTTAAACACATGCAATATCCTTACATGGTATAAAAAATCAAATTAACGGTATATTTTTCCAATGATCTCTTTAGACAAGTCCATCCGATATAAATTCGATTTTTCATTTGACAAGCAGATTTTTGTAGATCATTATAGCTTGAAGCGGCAGAATCACGCCGTATTTCCACCGGACATTCATTATGCCCTGCATTTTGGAATACTGCTTGATGGTTGTCTGGAAATTGTTTATACGAATTCCCATAAAATTCTTCATTTCGGTAATATTTGGTTTACGGGGCCATGGGAAGCGCATACGTCACGCGTTATAAGCCCCGAAGTTGAAATGCTGGTTTTTACCGTTTCTCCAGAGCAATTAGGCAATATCGGCATTTTAAATCAGATTGAGTGGCTTTTACCGTTTGTTGCCCAAAATTCACTGCGGCCTGTTATAAATGATGACGATGGAAAGATGAAAATCTTAACTTTGGCGAAAGAAGTCATTACGTCTATCGATGAAAAGGATCCGTCCAATCAAACTTTTTCCTGGTTGAAGCTGCACGAAATATTACTGTATATCATCAATAATAATATAAATATAAAAGAATATGACAAACTCAAAGTTCAGAAAAACTCATTTAAAAGAATTTTACCGGCCATTATGCTGGCAAAAGAGAGTTCTGATAAGGCAATCACCCTTGATGACGCGGCTAAAGTTTGTTTTTTAGGGAAAAGCAGGTTCCATGCCCTCTTTAAGACCGCAACCGGAACAACATTTAATAAATTCTATACAAAAATAAGAATAAGTAATGCGTCCATAAAATTACTCAAAACGGATTTTTCCATAAAAGAGATAGCGGAAGATTGTGGATTTTATGATGAGAGTCATTTCTGTAAAATATTCCGAAAAATTTTTCATTGTTCTCCCAAAGAATTTCGAAAACAACATCCGTAGATATCGCTGTGTTATTATAACCTAAAATCCGCATGATTCTATAGTACACCCGCAGTTTTTGCCTCGACTCTTCGTATTAGGGTCGGGGCTTTTTTATTTTTGCACGCCCTTTCCAGCTTGAAATTCGCCCATTGTATACTATA
>JBAYAV010000274.1:0-4617 GCA_041669565.1 Lentisphaeria bacterium | reverse complement strand
TCTGGATGGGTTGATGAGGATGCTTATGATTATACATTGACAGATAAAGCCCTTGATGCTTTGTTTTCTGCCATTCCTGATGCACTTTACATTCCTAGAGTTAAGCTTAATGCCCCGATGGAATGGATGAAAAAACATCCAGAAGAGCTTTTTGTCTATTACGGCGGTCCTGAAGATCCTGAGAAGATACGTCCGCTTGTCGGTGGTCTTAAACATGACATCCTAGGATATGAATCATCCGTAGGCTATTATAAGGGGAAGGATTCCCGACCTAATTTGAACGGAGTAATATCGAACCAGAGCTTTGCTTCTGAGCGATGGAAAATGGATGCCGGTAAAGCTCTGGAAAACCTTATGCAGCATATAGCCGAAGGACCTTATGCCGACAAAATAATCGGGTATCACATTGCCTATGGCGCATGCGGAGAAACCTGTTTATGGGGACGTGCTTCAGGACGGTTCGGTGATTACAGTAGAGTATTCCGCAACGCTTTTGGACGTTGGGGTGTCAACAAATATGGTTCAGAAAATAAACGGAAGGAAATGTGGGGATCCCTTGAGATACCATTACCTGATGAGCGTCATGATGTAAATGATTCTGCGAAGGCTTTTTGTCGTGGGAGAAGAAAAGATCGAATTACTATTGATCTGGATCGTTTTTCATCTGAAATGAATGCTGATCTTATCAAATATTTTTGTGGCATCGTCAAGGATAAAAGTAATGGGAAAATGTATACAGGAGCATTTTACGGTTATATACTGGAGTGCCATAATGCGGCTTACACTGGATGGGCTGATTTTGATAATCTCTTGAATTCATCTAATATAGATTTCTGGGCATCCCCCAGTAGTTATTATCGCAGAGCAGCAGGTGAAAGCGGAGGCTTTATGGCCCCAGTCGATTCTATTAACCGCAAGCATTTCTGGATTGAAGAACTTGATATTCGTACCTTTCTGTCAAAAGAAAATAATTTTAAGATTCCGAAAGAATGTACAGAAGCTACCTTGCATCGCGAAGTAGCAAAAAATCTTGCGACAGGCTCAGGATACTGGTGGATGGATCTTGGAGGAGGCTGGTTTGATTCTCCAATGATAAAAGAATGCATTAAAAAAATTGAGTCAAGAGCAGAACAGCTCAGGAAAATTTCAAGAAAAAGCGTTGCTGATATTCTTTTTATTGTGGATGAAGAAACGTATTTTCATCAGACTCAATCAGGCGTATTATTTGGAAAATATGCGTTCTTTCGCAGAGAAGCTGCTATGAGTGGAGCTATTTCTGACCTGTATAGGCTTAGAGATCTCCCTGAGCTAGACATGAGTCAGTACAAACTGATTGTTATGCATAATGTTCCTGTTATTGACGATATGGTGCGTGCTTTGCTCATGAGAACTAATGCCGTAAAATTGTTTATGTATCTTGACGGTTCAATAAATAGGTCATCCTTTTCCTTAAAAAACACAGAGGAGCTTACAGGTATAAAACTGAAAGAATCTGGTAGGGGATATTCTGCTGGAAAAATTATTTGCAATGATATTTTTTCAGGAGAAATACTCTTCAATGAATGTGACTTGCCGAAGATATTGATATGTTCCGGTAAAGTCTATGCTCGTTTTTCTGATGGTTCTGCTGTTGTTGTTTCAAATGATGGTAAAATCTTTTATTCAGTACTTCCTGTTTTTGAGTGGAAACAGTTTTGCGAACTTGCAAAATATTCTGGATGTCATTTGTATGGAGATGCGCCAAGCACTGTATACGGAGATAGTCGTTTTTATGCGATTTTTCCACATAATAAACCTTCAGAATATATTTGGAGAGAACGGTAATTGCTCTTCAGACTTTTAACGCGACATACGCTCATTTCATGTTTGCTTTTATAATCTGTCAGAATGAAAAAATGTGAGCATTAATGGTATTTCTCTATCAATTGCAACAACGCAGTGAGCAAGCGGTAATGTTGAACTGGTGAAAAAAGCTTTGCTGCGCAAATTCAAAGTTCTGTGCAGAAGATTACGCTCGGTTATGCAAAATTTGGTTTATATCGCAGATAAGAGAATCGGACATTCCGGATCAATATTTTTAAAACGAGGGTGATATTGTCCATGGTTCAATTTTTTTCGATAATTATACGCAATGTATTGTTAAACAATAATTTAACATCAAGGAGAAATTAAGTTTATATGAAAAAGGTATCAAAAATAGAATTTTTTGTAGTCAAAATGTTAAAATTAGTGTCCAACAAATAAAAATATGGAAAAGGTGTCGGTTGTAACGGAAACAGACTGCTAAAATGGAGTAATTGGCTGAAAATCAACCAATCAATTAACAAAAAAAGAATCCGGAAATTTTTCACGGATTCAGCAAAATAATATAAATTATGTTTTGCAATGCTTTTTAAAAATCATAGTAGCATAGGATTTATTATGAAAAATCATGAAGAAGAGTTATTACAGGCGCGGTTAATTCCCCCCGTGCAAAAACTAGAATTGACTGCAGAGGAAGACTATGCGTTGAAGATGGACTGTAAGGTTGTTGTTTTGTGTCCGTTAAAAGAGGGAGTTTCTCAAAAAATAATTTTGAATGCCTTTCAAAATTATTGGAAAATAACGCCATCTTTTTCGGCGTTTTACAGCAAGGATGTTTTTCCAAAGGATGGGTATCATATTGAAATTTCAGCATCGGAGTTGAAAATTTCAGCGGCGGATAGTAATGGCTTGTTCAATGCGTTAAAGACCTTGCGGCAGTTGGCGGAAGCAAAGCGCGGACAAATGCTAACAACGGAGTATATTTTACCACAGGTTCGGATTCAGGACGCGCCGGCGACTGCATTTCGCGGGATCCATCTTTGCTGGTTTCCAGAAACGCCGTTGTTTGAAATAGAGAAACAGATCCGTTTGGCGGCATACTATAAATTTAATTATGTCGTTTTAGAATCCTGGGGAATGATTAAACTGAAGTCTCATCCGGAGTTTTGCTGGTCTGAATTTGCCGTGGAGCCCTGTGAGATTGAGCGTTTGGTGCAATTGGGGCATGAGCTTGGTGTTACGCTTTGTCCGCAAGTAAATATCTTTGGGCACGCGAGTATGTCGAGATGCGGTACCGGAAAGCACGCTTTGTTGGATTTTAATCCGGAATATCAGTCTTTGTTTGAGCCGGATGGCTGGACATGGTGTTTGAGCAATCCGCATACGCGGCAATTTCTTACGGATATTGTCTTAGAGATTTTTGAGTTGTATCACTGCCCGCCCTATTTTCATATGGGGTGTGATGAAGCTTATAATGCGGGGTCTTGTTCGGCATGCCGAAAAGCCAACTATGCGGCGTTGTTAAAAGAGCATTTGGTTTACTTTCATGACTTGTTTGCAGCGCGCAATACTCGGGTCATGATGTGGCATGATATGCTTTTAGTTCAAGGAGATCCTCGCTGGAAAGGCTATATCGTTTGTGGCCATAAAGAAGACGGGTTGGAAAATCTTTACCAAGAATTGCCGAAAGATATTATTATTGGTGACTGGCAGTATGGTTATCCAGAAATAGATGGCAAAGAACCCGATTGGACCACGATGAAATTTTTTCAAAAAAATGGTTACGATGTCCTTGCTTGTCCATGGACGAATATCAAGGGGCTTTCCAGTCTTGGTAAGCTGGTGAAATCTGAAAAACTATTTGGGATTCTTGAAACAACTTGGCATATGAATCGGGGAATGTATATGAAGACCTGTTTTGTAGAAAGCGCAAGAGCTTGTTGGAACCCGATGGCGGTTATGGTGGATGGCGTTGTGGATCGTGAGTTTTTTAATCGCCATATCCGTGAAATAGGCTGGGATATGAAACTTACAAAATATATTGAAGTTGGGTCGACTCAATATCAGGTAAATCCGACGAATTACCAAGGGCAGGGGTTTTAGGGGCTGTAAAAAAAAAGGAACTTGACAATTTGCCGAAAAGATCGTGATTTGATTTTGGGGCCGACGACGAGGAGCATACCCTCAGGTATGTGACGAGGTTGGCGGCACAAAAAGCATTCACGAGAATTAGGCAAATGTAAGGGTTATTTTTGAACAGGCCCTTAGTTAAGAAAGATTGAATCGTCTCAGAAACGGGTTGTCTTCTAGCTTCCATTTGATGTCTAAGTGATACATTTACTTCCGATATTTAGAATACATTTTTATAAATAAATGTGAGTAAATATGCTGAAGAAGGATGTTCTTTGGATTGGAAATGATGCCTGTGTTTATGGAATAAAAAAAATCCCGCATGAATGATATAAAATTCATGCGGGATTTTTAATTATATGGCTACCCCACCAGGATTCGAACCTGGACTATTTGTACCAAAAACAAATGTGCTACCATTACACAATGGGGTATTTTTTTTGTTTGTCTAATATACCGCTTGCGTTTTTTTTTGCAAATGGACATTTAAAAAAAGGATGCTTTTTTTTGTTTTTTTTTGAATTTTTCTAGTTTGTTATTATGGTTTTGTGTTTTTAGGGTCTGTAAAAAAATGAACTTGACAATTTGCCGAAAAAATCGTGATTTGATTTTGGGGCCGACAACGAGGAGCATACCCTCAGGTATGTGACGAGGTTGGCGGCACAAAAAGCATTCACGAGAATC
>JBAYAV010000273.1:0-4640 GCA_041669565.1 Lentisphaeria bacterium | reverse complement strand
TTATTTTTAGATTCCAGCGATTTTTTTACGCTGGATGTTGCAGATTTTACGGGCAATGCTGCGGCTGCAGAAGATATCAGCGCTTTCTTAGCAAAGCATTCTGATTTAATTAATAAGCCGATTGTTGTTGAGGGGCTAGCGGATCCCATTTCGGTTACCGAAGAGGAAGTGCGTGCTATTGCTGAGAAGTTCTTGCTGGCCGTTCAGGAAGCTGGGAAATTGTATCGCTATATCTTATCCAAAAAGGGCGAGGGTAATTTTATTGCCGAAGTTTCAATGGACGAGACCGATTTGCCACAGACTCCGGTTGACATGCTGTTTATTTTAGCGGCGCTGGCTGATGAAAAAATTCCACTTCAGACAATTGCTCCGAAATTTACTGGCCGTTTCAATAAGGGCGTTGATTATGTGGGGGATTTGGCACAATTTGCGAAAGAATTTGAAGGCGACTTAGTGGTCATTCGTTACGCTATTAAGAAATTTGGCCTTCCTGAAAATCTTAAATTGAGTGTCCATTCCGGTAGTGATAAATTCTCGATTTATCCGATTATCAATAAGGCAATTAAAAAATTCGACAGCGGGCTGCATTTGAAAACAGCTGGTACCACATGGCTGGAAGAACTGATCGGTTTGGCAGCTGCGGATGGCGATGGTCTGCAATTGGCAAAAGATGTTTATAAAGACGCCTATCAGCGTTTTGCAGAACTTTGCAAGCCTTACGCAACAGTGATCGATATCGATACGGATAAATTGCCGACGCCGGAAGTTGTGGCGGGCTGGACATCCAAGAAATTCTGTGACACTCTTCGTCATGATCAGAGCAATGCAGATTACAGCCTTTCTTTCCGTCAAATGCTTCATGTAGCTTTCCGGGTGGCCGCGGAAATGGGGAGTCGTTATATTGATGCTTTGGAAGAGTTTGAGCCGGTTATTGCGGAAAATGTAATAGAAAATATTTATGCGCGTCATATTGTTCCAGTATTTATTGGAAAATGATCCTGTTTATTGTAGACTCTGTTTGGTTTTACGAGATGCTTTTTTAGGAAACTGAAAAAAGCAGTTTGTGGAACAGGTACCATTGATTTTCAAGGAATTCTATGGTTTTACAGAGAGTTTGAAGAAGGCCTCCATTGTTGCAAGATTGATTTCTTATTTGAAATTGCGGCGTGGGGGCTTTTTTTTTGCAGTCGTGCCCTTTGTCTGAAGAGTGAAATAGGGGAGGCAGCATAGGCGTTTTTGTGGGGCAAAGACCAGCAGTTAAGAGGGATGCCGAAAACATTTTTTTGATTTCCAGCATATTAGATTCTTTTTGTTTGCAATCATTTTCATAGAACATATATTAATAAAAGACATAAATTCATAAAAAACAGTGCGAATTTACAGGCATACATTACAAAGAAGGATTAAAAGTGAAAAAAATATTATTTGGATTAGCGGTTTGTTTTTTGGCAACAGTGGTATTTGGTGCGGATAAAGTTGGTTATGTGAATATGCAGAAGGTCTTTGAGGGGTATTATCGCACAGTGCAGGAAAATGCGCAGTTTGAAGTTCGCAAGCAGACGTTTGATGCGAAGAGTAAAATTCTCAAAGAAGAATATATGAATACAGTGGAAGATACGAAAAAGACGCAGGCGGAATTGAATAATGAGCTCCTGGCGGAAAAAGTTCGTAACGACGCTAAAATAAAATTTGATCTGTTGCGCAAACGCTTACAAGAAAAAGATTCTGAGTTGCGTCGTTTTTCTCAAGAGGGCATTCGTGAGCTGCAGGACTCCCGAAACCAGACGGAAGAAACGCTGATTACAGAATTAATCGAACAAGTAAAACGCTATGCAGATGGGCATCAATATACACATATCTATGAAGTTTCCGGCAAAACACTGAATCGTGTTCCGACGCTGATTGTATATCCTGAAAAACAGGAAATAACAACCGAAATTTTGAAGTTGGTAAATTCCGGACACGAAAAAGATCTCGCAGCGGCGGAAGAAAACTTAAAAGAACTTCGCAAAAAAAGTGAAGAAATGGAAACCGGTAATTAAATCTATATCAACTTTATAAGAATATTGCAATAGAAATAGTACGGCGGTTTGACAAAAAAATAAAGTCGTAATGTTTCTTTTAAACTTTATGATTCAAAAAAGGAAAAAGAATTTTATATGCGTTTATCAAAGTTAGTCGGGCAGCGCCTACGCGAAGCCCCAAGAGATGCTCAGACGCTTAGTCATAAATTTATGATTCGTGGCGGTTATTGTCGTCCTGTTTCTGCAGGCATTTTTTCTTTGCTTCCTCTTGGAAGACGAATTGAACGGAAGGTGGAGGCGATCCTTCGCGAAGAAATGGATGCTATCGGCGGGCAGGAAATTCTAATGCCGATGGTGCTTCCTCGAGAGCTGTGGGATGAAAGCGGGCGTTTTACCTCGGTGGGCTCTGAGTTGCTGCGTTTCAAGGATCGCAATGGCAAAGATATGCTTCTTGGCATGACCCATGAAGAAGCGGTTGTCCAAATTGCCCGCACAGAGCTTGTGTCTTATAAACAGCTCCCCGCGATGCTTTATCAGCTTCAGCTTAAATATCGCGATGAAGCAAGACCTCGCGCGGGACTGATCCGGGTGCGTGAATTTACGATGAAAGATGCGTATAGCTTCCATACGAGTCAAGAGGATCTCGAAGAATACTATAAGATTGTTTATGATAGCTATGTGCGTATTTTCCATCGGATCGGCTTGAAAAACTGTATCTCAATTAAGGCGGACTCCGGTATGATGGGCGGCGGCGTTTCGGATGAATTTATGGCCATTGCTGATTGCGGTGAGGACACTCTTTTCTGTTCTCCAGATAATAAATATCGCGCAAACCGTGAAGTGGCTTGCGCAAAAATACCGCTGGTGAAAGAAGAGCCGCGCGAATTGGAGTTAAAGCAAACACCCGATTGCAAAACAATCGAGGATGTTGCAAAATTTCTGGGATTAAAAGCAGAAAATACTTGCAAGGCCGTTTTTTATAGAGACTATGAAGGAAAACTCGTTTTTGTTAATATCCGCGGCGATATTGAAGTTAATGAAGCAAAACTCCGGAAAATTCTGCAGACACCGGAATTAGAATTTGCCGAAGATGAACTGATCCGCTCGGTTGGCGCGGTTCCTGGCTTTGCGTCTTTGTATGGACTGGATTTGAATAAAATGAGAGTTGTGGTAGATCCTACTGTCGCAGGCTCCAGTAATTTAGTCATCGGTGCTAATAAACAGGATTTCCACTATCTGAATTTTAATTATGATCGCGATGTCGCCAATAAAGACGGCGTGATTGTGGCGGATGTGGCGACAGTGCGCGAGGACGATCTGGATTGCACTTCTAGACAGCCACTGAAAAAAATGAATGGCATCGAGGTCGGAAATATTTTTCAGCTTGGTACAAAGTATTCAAAACCGATGAATTGTACTTTCCTGGATCAGAATGGAAAAAGCCACCCGATGATTATGGGGTGCTACGGCATTGGCGTGGGACGCGCCTTTGCGGCTGTTTTAGAGCAGAATCATGACGATTACGGTCCGATTTGGCCGATAACAATTGCGCCGTATCAGGTGCAACTTGTGGGCTTAAATCATAAAGTTGCGGAGGTCCAGGAACTGTGCGAGAAGTTATATCATGAGATGCAGTCTGCGGGTATTGAAGTCCTTTATGATGATCGCGGCGGTAAAGCGGGATCGTCTTTTGCGGATGCGGATTTGCTGGGATTGCCGTTTCGAGTGATCGTATCTCCGAAGACGCTTGCTGAAAACCAGGTTGAATTCAAGTGCCGTGACTGGGGACGCCGTTCTGAGCTGTTGCCGATAGAGGGTATTATTGAATTTTTGAAAAAGCAGATTGCGGAAGCTTTCGAAAAGTATTCAGCATAGAATGGCTGTGGACGTAACGACTCCTGGAAGATTTCAGATTTTTTGGGAGTTGTTAAAAAGTTATAAAACAGTTGGACTGAATTTTTTCAAAAGGAATATGGGTAGAACAATTTTATTATATTTGAGGTATTGTTATATGTGAGACATAAAGGTTGTTTTTTAAATTCTTCAACAAAATGGAGGTCCAAAAATGCCGGTTTGTTATATTTTTAATCATAAGGGAGAAAAGTTATTACGATTTAATGCCACTACCAATAAATATGGTTCTCATATTACAATTGGTAAATCTTCGAAATGTGATGTCTGTATTGATCATATTACGGATGCTTCGATGAATAATCAGCAGTTAGCGTTGTCTTCTTCTGGAAGGTTTTGGTATGTAAAAGATGAAAAAGACAGTGGTAAAGTTTACAAGAATGGCAAAAAGATAAAGAATTCAGTTTTGAAGCCGGGGGATTTTTTCCGTTTTGGGAAGCTTTATTTTGGCTACGGTGAGGGAAGTGGGCCCTCCAACTATGACCTGGTTTGGGAAACGAAGTGTAAACACCAAAAATGCCGCGTGGTATTATGGCCGGGGTGTAATACGATTGGACTTGCTCCCGATAATGATATTATAATGTCCAATGGAAGAGATGTCCTGAATTATCACGCAATTCTCAATGTCTCAGGTGATAAAATATTTATTCAAAGGGTCTCGAAGCAAGCCGAAATTATTGTTGGAAAAGAAATTATTTCCAAACC
>JBAYAV010000272.1:0-4644 GCA_041669565.1 Lentisphaeria bacterium | reverse complement strand
TGAAGACCTCGCAATCATCACCGAAGACGGCTGCAACGACCTCACTCAAATTCCAATTTTTCTGGAAATCTAAGCGGGTATTTTAAGGGCACTTCCACAGATTTATTTTAATGACCAACAGCTTATAATTATTTTTAAAAACCTTTTAATACAAGCAGGATAGACATTATACCGATTTCAGAAAATCTATTAAAAGAACACGCAACCATAAAGAAACAGCTTCTTCCAAAGAAAAAGGGTCCGACTATTTTTTTATGGTTTATTTTTTTTATTTTTGAGCGTCTTTAAAATATTTAGCAACGACATCGAAAGCCAATTTTGGGTGGCGGTATTCATCCAGAACGCCCTTATTATTAAAGGACCTAGGCCGTCCCAGCGCATAGCAACCTGAATACGTTTTACCATCACAGAATTGCCATAACGCAACGCCGGAAATTCTTTTATTGGCAAATATATTTTTGCAAACTTCTTCTAAATAATCGCGTTGATATTCTTCCGACCAATAAGTTTTAAAGCGGTCACGCCAGCCATAAATAGCACCGGCACCGATTTCACTAATAAGAAGCGGCTTATGGCAACAGTCCTTCGAGTTCAAATACGCGCAGACTTCATCCAGTCGCGTTTTTATTTCCGATAAAGGCCGCGCACAGTCCCTATTTTTTGCATACCATCCCGGGTATATATTAAGACTGATAACATCCGCCAAATCAAAATTCAGATCTCTTTCGATCTGATTAGAAGCAAAAGTCACGGGCCGGCTAGGATCCAGCCGTTTTAATTCATGGACAAGTTTTTCATAAAGATCACGGCTTTCTTCCACCTCAGAATGCCCCTCATTTAGAAAACCGCGTATAATAACACACGGATGATTAAAGCTATTTTTCACAATCCAGCGCTGTTGGCGAATTTGCCCTGATTGGAACAGTGGGTTTATTAAACGTTCTGCGCCATCCCCCCAGCCGATGCCTTCTTCCCAGACCAAAATTCCAAATTGATCGCAAAGCGAAAGGAATCGCTTATCTTGCTGGTAATGTGTTCCGCGCACAAAATTGCAGTGCATCTGACGAAGCAATGCCATGTCCTCTAAAAGAACCGCATCCGGCAACGCCGGCCCAAATTCCGGGTGTGTCTCATGGCGACAAAATCCATGCAGGAGCAATTTTTTGCCATTGAGCAAAAGATCTTCCCCGCGAACTTCCACCATACGAACCCCGAACTGTTCTGTCAAGACATCCTCGCCGGCGGTAATCTTCAAAAGATGCAAATTCGGTTTTTCCGAACTCCACAGACTCAAATTCTTTTCTGTCAATTCAAATTCTACGACGTTATTTTTTACCGGTAACCTAAATCTTTGGTCTGTTTTTTGGTCAACTTGCGCTGTAAAATCAAGAATATCTGGGGGTTTTCCCAAAAAAGACAATTTAATTTTGAAGTGCCCGAGCAAAGATTTTGTTATAATTTCGGCCCGATCCATGGCATAATCTGAAATTGCATGCAATTCCACGGAGCGATAAATTCCGCCGAAACCATAATAATCATAATTTGGCGCAAATAATATCGTCTGATCCGTACTAATCCGATTATCAACCGCAATCACAAGTTCGTGCATTCCCTTTTTTACCGTAAATTCAAAATCCATTCCGGTATATGGCAAATCATCAATACCGATGCGTTTACCATCAATATAAATCGCTCCCCAAAGCCCAAGCCCGCCCAGCCTTAGCATCATAGAAGAAGAAGAGTACGCTTCAAAAGTTGTGCGATAGAAACCGATTCCACGTCGTCCGGCATGATCCGAAGAAGCATCGAAAACCCCCGGAACCGAAGCAATTTCATTATAATCAATAGCGAAACGATCCAGTTTATCCAAAAGACAAAAATCTTCCTTAAAAGAAAATTGCCAAAAACCATCAAGACAAACAATTTTACGATTCGGATACTGCGGATAAAATAGACTCATAATATAAAAAACTCCATTACAATTTCAAAAGATAAACAGCACGTTTTCCCGAATGAATACTATCTACCGTAATCTTTTTGCCATCATGAGACCAGCGGGGATGCAAATCACAACGCACCTCTGCAACCGTTCCTTTTGGCTGCTGATGGGCAAAAACACCAAGCTGTTCCATCTTTCCAGTTGCCACATCGATAAGATCCAATTGTTGTTTTCCATTAACCGGGTAACTGTCCGCCAAAAGCTTTGTGCCATCCGGTGAAAAAACCATATGCGCCATACCGCCATGAGACTCCGATATTTTTTTAGCCAAAAAGGGCCGCTGCGACTCATCAAACACAACTGCATGATTTCCTGTTCCATCCCAATTTGCATCCACCAGAATTTCATGCGGCGTTCGTCCCCAGATCTGATGCGAAATCGCTCCAGAATGCCAGTAAGTCTCCGGCAAAACGCAAGCAGTATCACGCCCCTCCAAATCACAGGTATACATAAACGTATGCCACCAATTTCCGAGGACATTCGCCTGAGTATGCTGCCTAAAAAGCCAAAGGATTCGCGAACTGTCACAATTAAAAATAGCATGATTCAGCCAAAAAGAAACATCTTCACAACTATAACGCCACGGATGTTTTTTTAGCATCGTAGAATAAGAGACTAATAATTTTTCAGCTCCGGAAACAAGATCCACAAGCCAAAGTCCATCATGATCAAGATTTTTAGGATGCACATCATCAGGCAATGGCGCCTCCGCATAGCTATACCCACGCCGTGGAATTCGAGCAAAGTCTAGAGAAATGCCAAATCTTCCATTCGGAGAAATCGTATAGATTCCGCGATTATATTTTCCGACAATACCCTTTCCCATTTCATAAATTCTGGCAACCACTTTTTCACCATCAAAATCATTATAAATAAATTGATTCCGATGGGGCAAGAAAAGCTCCATCGCGCCCTGCTGATGACACCACGTGCGTGTTGTCGCAAGATGCTCAAAACTGCCACTGCCATCCAAAACCCCGATTTCAGCCGTTTCGCCTTTGACTGGCAGACGCGAAGCCTGATTCACTTTCAAACAGAGGTGCAAAGAATCATCATCATTCCAAGGACATCGGTCATAATACCCGAAAAAATAATGTTTCTCATCTTCCGGCGAAATCTTTTTCCATAAAAATCTTTTTGATATGCACATAACTTTATATTTATCCTAATAAATTATCAACCCATTAATTTTAAATTCATACATGTTTTTTTAATAATAAACAAAATATATTGCAATAATATCATTACACATAATAATAAAAGGATTCTCTTTTCCCACAAAATCTTTCATTATACATTCTTTTTTGAGGACGATTTCGATGATTCACGGACAATTATTTCTGGCATAAAAATATAATTTTCAGCAATAAAATGATTCCCTTTATCCTCTATTTGAGAAACGAGAATTTCGACAAGTTTTTCCGCAATAAGTTTTTTAGGCTGTTTCACCGTCGTGAGAGCTGGCAACGAATATCTAGACTCTTCAATATTATCAAACCCCACGATTGCCATATCATCGGGAATTTTAATTCCATTTCGCTGGGCCTCACTCATTCCGCCAAGCGCCATAGAGTCATTATGGAACATAACCGCATCCGGCAAATTGCCTTTCGATTTTTCCAATAAAATTTGCATTCCTTTTATGCCCTCTTTCATTTCACCGCTGATATCCACAATTAAAGAAGGATCTATTTCAAAGTCATTTTCAAACATTGCTTCCTGATATCCAGCAAAACGACGATCAAAGATTTTCGTTTTATCAATACCACCAACAAAGGCAATTCGCTTATGTCCAGTTTCTATAAGATGCGATGCCAACAACATACTTCCCTTAAAACGATCCACATCAACATAACTCAACGGATAATGATGCACTCTTCGATAAACAACGATCGGCAATCCATTTTCATTCAGTTTTACAAGTTTTTCAAGATTTCCAAAATAAGAAATAATACCATCCACTTTTCTTGCCATCATGGAACCAATAAGATTCGATAATTCTTCTTCTCCATTGCTGACGCCAAATAATACCGAATACCCGCGTTGATTTAAACAATGAAAAATTTCATCCGACAACTCACTTAAAAACCGATGTGCAAAAGACGGCAACAACACGCCAATTAAATTCGTCTTTTTCAAGACTAAACTGCGTGCCGCCATATCCGGATGATAATTTATCTTCTGGGCAAACTCAGAAACCCGTTTCAAGGTTTTCTGTTTAACCTTCGGAGATTTAGCAAGCGCTAAACTTACCGTCGAACGAGATATATTTAAAATTTTGGCTATTTCTTTTTGCGTCATCATTAAATTGTGCTTTTTTTGTAATATTACAGACATTTTACCATTGGAACAACGGACAATGCGTCATAATTCACACGTGTTAATCACAGTATAGTATGTTTTTTTGTTTTGTCAAATAGAAAGAGCCCAAAAACAGCATTGCGGAATCAAATTTATCATTTTTAATCTGTCCTTTCTTCCAATTGCATTCTCATAATTTTGACATAGATTACCTATTGGTTATTCCTCTCCAGTTTTTCCACAACTTTATATATTTGTTCGGTAAGCGGTCAGTCAGCACCATTAATATCAAATAATATCAAAAAAAAAAGCTTTTCCTGACAAAATCAGAAAAAGCTTTTTGG
>JBAYAV010000271.1:0-4663 GCA_041669565.1 Lentisphaeria bacterium | reverse complement strand
ATTGTGGTATTCGGAAAAGCAATTTGAATGTTTCGCGTTTTCGGTTATCGGCAGATCAAATTATGTCATGCTGTGAAAATGGCCATAAGTTTGGTTTTCGGACTTTCGTTCTCCAGGGCGGCGAAGATGCTTTTTATACCGATGATTTTTTGTGCGCGCTGCTGGGAAAAATACACCACCGTTTCCCGGATTGTGCTATTACACTGTCGCTCGGGGAACGCAGCAGTACGAGCTATCGCCGGCTGTTTGAAGCGGGAACAAATCGGTATCTTTTACGTCATGAAACTGCAACGGCAGAACATTATGCAGAAATGCATCCTTCTAAAATGTCCTATACGAACAGGATGCTTTGTCTGTCGGATTTAAAAGTACTCGGATATCAGGCGGGTGCTGGTTTTATGGTAGGGTCGCCGGGGCAGACCGTAGCGCGTCTCGCTGCGGACATGTGCTTTTTGCAGAATTTTAGGCCGGCAATGATTGGTATTGGCCCCTTTATTTCACAGGGGGATACGCCGTTTGCAAAGGAAAAAAATGGCTCTGCTGAGTTAACATTATATCTTTTAAGTTTGATTCGCATTATGCATCCGCATGTGTTATTGCCGGCAACCACGGCATTAAATACGCTGCTTCCCAATGGGGCACAGCGTGGAATGCAGGCTGGGGCAAATGTAGTGATGCCAAATTTATCGCCGGTGAGCTGTCGAGAAAAATACACTCTTTATGATCATAAAGCGTGTACCGGCATTGAATCGATCGAGGGAGTAGAGTTGCTTCAAAAGCAAATGGCAGAAATTGGCTATAAAGTTGTTATTAATCGTGGTGATTATAAGTAAAAGTTAAGGATTCATAAAGAAATAAAAAGAAAGAAGGAAAAAACCATGTACGATATTAAATCCCCAAAAGCAGAAGAATTTATTAATCATGCAGAGGTGATGGAATCTTTAGCTTACGCTGATAAATATAAAAGCGATGTTGGAATGATAGATTCCATTTTAGAAAAAGCGCGTGAACGGAAAGGCTTAACTCATCGTGAGGGATCTGTGCTGTTGGCATGTGACATCCCAGAAAAAAATGAAGAGATTTTTGCCTTGGCCCATCAGATTAAATTGGATCTTTATGGCAATCGCATTGTTTTATTTGCGCCGTTATATTTATCTAATTATTGTATTAACGGCTGTGTTTACTGCCCCTATCATGTTTCAAATAAACATATTGGCCGAAAACAGCTGAGTCAAGAAGAAATTAAACGTGAGGTCATTGCTTTACAGGATATGGGCCATAAACGCCTGGCCTTGGAAACAGGAGAAGATCCAGTCCGCTGCCCGTTGTCGTATGTTTTGGATAGTATCAAAACAATTTATAGCATCAAGCATAAGAATGGTGCAATTCGTCGTGTCAATGTAAATATTGCGGCGACAACGGTAGAAGAATATCAGCAGTTAAAGGCCGCTGGTATTGGCACGTATATTCTTTTCCAAGAAACTTATCATCGTGAAAGTTATGAAAAGCTGCATCCTTATGGTCCGAAGCATAATTACAAATGGCATACGGAAGCGATGGATCGTGCGATGCAGGGTGGAATTGATGATGTGGGTATGGGCGTACTGTTCGGTTTGGAATTATATCGTTATGAATATGCTGGACTTTTGATGCATGCAGAGCATTTAGAGGCAACGATGGGGGTTGGTCCGCATACCATCAGTGTGCCGCGTATTCGCCGCGCTGATGATGTGGATCCAGATGTTTTTGACAATGGCATCAGTGATGAAATATTTGCGAAGATTATTGCCTGTATTCGGATAGCGGTTCCTTATACTGGGATGATTTTGTCGACGCGTGAATATGTAAAGACGCGTGAGAAGGTCTTACCGCTTGGAATTTCTCAGGTGAGTGGTGCTTCTCGCACAAGTGTTGGGGGGTACACATCGAAGGATCGCCCGAGTGACACAACGCAGTTTGATGTAAGTGATAAACGGACTTTGGATGAAGTGATTAAGTGGCTGATTGATTTAGGCTATGTTCCGAGTTTTTGTACAGCGTGTTATCGTGCGGGGCGTACTGGTGATCGGTTTATGAGTCTTTGTAAGAGTGGTGATATTCAGAATTGTTGTCATCCGAATGCGATGATAACATTAAAAGAATTTCTTGTAGATTATGCTTCCGAAGAAACGAAGAAGGTCGGGAATGCCTTATTGCAAAAAGAATTATTGAATATTCCGCAGGAGCGTATTCGTTCTATGACGAAGCAGTATCTTGCGGATATTGAAAAAGGTCAGCGGGATTTCCGGTTTTAATTTTTTAGACAATCGAGAGGTATTTGACAATTTAGCAAGTTATAAGGAGTAAGAAGATGGGGTATAATGAAGTACCGATGGCCAATCGTTTACATATTGGAATTTTTGGCTGCCGGAATGCCGGTAAATCAAGTTTGATTAATGCAATTACGAGCCAGGATTTAGCAATCGTTTCCAATATAAAAGGAACAACGACGGATCCCGTTTATAAGTCGATGGAACTATTACCGATTGGTCCTATTGTATTAATTGACACTGCGGGATTAGATGATGTTCAGAGTGAGTTGGGACAAAATCGTGTTAAAAAATCACTGCATGTTCTTAACAAAACGGATATTGCTTTACTGGTTGTGGATGTAAATGTAGGTCTTCAGGGAGAAGATAATGTATTGCTGGAGCGCATTCATAAGAAAGAAATACCATGTATTATTGTCTGGAATAAATGCGATACGGAGCATAAAAAGATTCCGGCTAAAATTCCTTATGATTTTCCTACCTTTGAAGTTAGCGCAACAAATCATAGCCATATTAATGAGTTAAAAGAATTTATAACAACGCAGCGGGGCGCAGATAATGAAAGACCGCTGATCAGTGATTTAATAACGACGGGTGATATTATTGTATTGGTGATGCCAATTGATGAATCGACTCCGAAAGGCCGAGTTATTCTTCCGGAACAAAATGTGCTGCGGGATTGTTTGGATAATAATGCCATTTCTATTATTGCTCAGCCGCCGGAATTACCGCAGATTATTCGTGATTTTGGGCATAAAATAAAGCTGGTGATTACGGATAGTCAGGCTTTTGGTTCGGTGAGTGAAATGGTTCCAGAGGGTATTCCATTGACCTCTTTTTCGATTGTATTTGCGCGTTATAAGGGCGTTTTAGATTCTGCGATTGCAGCTGCGATTGCGTTGGATCATCTGGAAGACGGTGATAAGATTTTGATTTCAGAGGGCTGTACGCATCATCGGCAGTGTAATGATATCGGTGCGGTTAAGTTTCCAAATTGGATTCGCGCGCATGCACCAGGTAAAAAACTTGAGTTTGAGTTTACGAGTGGGCGGGGGTTTCCGGATGTTCTCAAGCAGTATAAGCTGGTGATTCATTGCGGGAGTTGTATGTTGAATGAGCGTGAAGTGAAATATCGTTATCAGACTGCAATTGATGAAAAGATTCCTATTACGAACTATGGCATTGCAATTGCGCACTTGCATCACGTGCTGGCACGAGCGATTCAGCCATTTGGTAAAAAAATAAAATAAAATTTTAGAGTTTGTAATGAACAAGAGCGCGGGCAATTTGTATGTGAGATATAAATTGTCCGCGGTTTATGTTTTTAAAAACGTGTTCTGAGGTTGATACATTGACAATCTACGGGAAAGACAGTTTGTGCAATTTGTCGGGCCTGATTATTTTTATTTTATAGCAAGTTTGGAATGATAATATTCGGACTTTAAGCTGCGTTGGGTGAAATAATTTAGCCTGATTATAATTTGTGAATTTTTGACTAGGGTTTTATTATTTAATAGCCTGTTTTTTTGTCCGAATGAAAAGAATGATGCTATTCCAGAACATATAGATGCCGAAATAGGCTATAATCAATTTTTGTTGAATTTGTGCCGTTGGTGTTATTGGAAGCATATTGCCGCGAAGTGATTCTAGTGCAAACCAGATCGTGATAGTAAAAATTCCGAAGCATAGCCAGAGGAGATCCTCGGAAAATGTAAAATGTATTTTTCCTCCTGATCCGGGACAGAAAAAGACGGCTAGGCCGACACCAATGGAAGAAATAATGGTGAAAGCATAGTGAATATCAGGCGCTAAATTATAGGGAAATAAGCCAATTCCTATTAATCCAATGCCGCCGATAAATCCAGATATCATGAGCAGATATTTTAATATTTTCCGGTTGGAATAATAGGCACGCACGCAGAAATAGCTCCCAATTATTGCGCCAAAAAGAATTAAGGAAAAATTAAATAATAAACAGGAAACCATATTGTTTAACCCCTCTTTCGTTGCGGTATATCCAAGAGCACTTAAAAATTGTTTTGGGGCTGAGTATGAATGTGGATACAGCGCAATTGCTAGACCAATCAATATTGGAGTAATAATAAGGCAAATAAATAATAATAATGCATATCGATGAGTGTTTTTCATTTTTTTTAAGAGTCCTATTGTT
The DNA here is from genome assembly GCA_041669565.1 of Lentisphaeria bacterium. GTDB lineage: Bacteria > Verrucomicrobiota > Lentisphaeria > Oligosphaerales > Oligosphaeraceae > JBAYAV01. The sequence continues at coordinate 184 of JBAYAV010000271.1, read as the reverse complement.
GTATATTTAAAATATTTTTATGATGGATTTTGTTTCCAAAAATTGGTTGCAGTTTTTAAATAACTTTACTTTTAATATTCTTTTCATATCGTGCTGAATAAAGAAGAAACTCAGAATTTCAGTAAGAAAGACGGTCTCTTCTTTTTTATGTATCTTTCAGTAATTTTATATTTTTTTTTGTTTT
>JBAYAV010000270.1:0-4682 GCA_041669565.1 Lentisphaeria bacterium | reverse complement strand
TTTATTCATTATCACCTTAACTCTTTTACATTCTGCTCCTCTCTTTTTCTTTTTACCCACCTATAACTCTCTTGTTTTATGACCCAAAAAAATCATTTAAAAATAAACATAACGCTCTTTTGGGAATTTTTTAAAATATCCTCCGTTGTCTTAGGCGGGGGATATGCTATCCTTCTTGTCGCAGAAGATATTTTTGTAAAAAAACACCATTGGTTAAAACCAAATGAACTCACCAATACCCTGACATTAATCCAAACGGTTCCTGGGTTAACAGCAGGAAATGTTGCCATTTATACCGGTTATCAATGCAGCGGCATCGGTGGTGCACTAGCCGCTTTGACCGGCGTTGCAACCCCTTCCTTTATCATTATTACGGCAATTGCAATGTTCTTTCATAATATTCCAATCGACCATCCACTGGTTATTGGCGCCTTTCTCGGTGTGCGAACCTGTACGACCGCTCTTGTCATCGTTGCTTTTATTCGAATGTGGAAGTCCGCCATTACGTCAAAATTCCAATTTTTCTTTTTTCTGACAGCACTTATGACCACCCTACTTTTTCATAGTAATCCCGGCTGGATTATCCTCGCCGGCATTCTCTTCGGCATTTTCTATTTTTTGTTCTTCTTTCATAAAATTGCACCCTATAAATAATAAATCGTTCTATGCTTTTCTTAAAAATGTTCAGTGTCTTTTTCTATTTCGGATGCCTCTGCCTGAGTGGTGGTGGAAGCCTCCTGCAATTCTATATCGACGACCTTGTAAATGGACGACACTGGCTGACATTAGACGAACTCGGCAATCTTATCGCAATATCTCAAGTCACCCCCGGCCCCATCGGCGTAAATCTTGCAACATTTATCGGATATCAGCATGGCGGAATCTTCGGGGGGCTCGTTTGCACTCTCGGACTCTTAACGCCATCCTTCTTTTTGATGTCTCTTGCGGTCCATTATTATAATAAATTTCAAAACAGCAGAGGAATGATCTGTTTAATGCACGGCATACAACCCGCCGTTATATCTCTCATTGCCGCATCCATGTGCGCGTGCCTCGGATTGTCTGTTTTTACAACTGAAATTCCATTTATACAACTGATCCAATGGACAATCGGAAAACACGTAATCTTCCCGGATTTCAATATCCGCTGGAGTATGATCCCTATTTTTATCACTTCTTTTTATATGCTCTATTACAAAAAACTCAGTATTATGGCAACAATTTTACTTTCCGGCCTTGCCGGTATCCTTATTGCCGCAATTATTCTTGTGTTAAAAGGAACGTAAAAAAGAACAATTAAAAATAACTTTGACAGATTGCCACAAAATGTCAAATACGAATTATATTATTAAAAAGAACTTAAATAATTCAACAAATTCAACAAATACAAAGGTAATAATAAATGCAATTTTTACATAGCAGTGACAAAATAGCGATCATCTACAAAGATGAGCAAATTAATCATAACACATTAATACAGCGTATTCAATTTTACAGTAAATTATATCAGGTATCACCTGGAGACCGTATTGCGGTATGTTCTGAAAATCGTCCAGAATGGGTATATGCATTTTATTCCGGATGGCAGAATCAGGCAATATCAGTACCAATCGACGTTTTATCCACTGCAGAAGAAATAGCATATATTATCAATAATAGTCGTCCGAAGGTTTTATTCACTTCGCGGCAGCAATCTAGTTTAGTTCAAAAAGCGATAAAGCTATCCAGTCGTGAAATAGAACTAATTATCTTTGAGGATCTTCCGGAGTTACCGGCTATATCAGAAGAATCCTTTGATTTTATGGACAATCCAAAAGATGACATAGCGACCATCGTATACACATCGGGTACCACGGGTGACCCCAAGGGCGTAATGCTTTCTTTTGAAAATCTGCATGCAAATTTATACGCTGTTTCAACTGAAGTTCCGATTTACCGCAGTGATGATCGTGCTATGGTATTACTTCCGTTACATCATGTACTCCCCCTGCAAGGGACCTTGATAATACCGCTTTTTCTTGGAGCGGCAAGTGTTTTTTCGCCGTCTTTAGTAGCGGCTGATATTTTAGCGACGCTGCAGAATCATCATATTACTTTATTTGTTGGAGTTCCGCGGCTTTATATTCTGTTGCACAAAGGTATCCTTGCCAAAATAAAGAAAAGCAAAATAGCGTCCGCGCTTTTCTTTATCAGCGACAAGTGTAATTCCATCAAATTTTCAAGATTGTTGTTTCATTCTGTCCAGAAAAAATTTGGCGGAAAGATGCGTTGTATGCCATGCGGTGGAGCACCAATGGATCCGCAAATTGTCAAGGACTTCAAAACACTCGGATTTGAAATACTAATGGGATACGGCATGACCGAAACGGCGCCCATGATCTCCTTTACCCATCCAGGTTTTCCTCGGCATGGCTCTGTTGGGCAAATTATTCCATGTAATGAAGTTCGCAGCAAAGACGGTGAAATTATTGCGCGCGGCAAAAATATTATGAAAGGTTATTTTGAGCAGCCGGAAGAAACCGCGAAGGCACTTCAAGACGGCTGGCTTCATACCGGCGATCTCGGGTATGTGGACAAAGACAATTACATTTATTTAACCGGACGCAAAAAAGAACTTATTGTCCTTCCCAATGGTAAAAATATTAGCCCGGATGAGATTGAACAAAAATTCATGTCGGTGGCAAATAATCTCATAAGCGAAGCTGCTGTACTGGCTTCCAATGAAGCTCTGCATGTCCTGATTTTACCCAATATGAAAGAAATCAAAGACCGCAAAATTGTTAATATTGAAGACACCATTCGTCAAGAAGTCATCCGAAAATACAATCAGCATTCCTCAAGCTATAAACGCATCCTCAAATGCACCCTTATCTCTGAGCCATTGCCCCGAACACGACTTGGGAAAATACAACGTCACAAACTCGCAAATCTCATTTCAGAACAGAAACGCCCCCTAGCCCAAAAAATAGAAGAACCCAAAAGCGAAGAATACCGCATTCTTAAAACTTTTCTAAAAGATCAAACCGGCTTGGAAGTTTTTCCAGCAGATAATTTTGAGCTAGATCTCAGCTTAGATTCCTTAAATAAGATTAGTTTTATGGTTTTTCTAAGTGCAACCTTCAGTCTCGATATAAACGAAGAAATCTTAACAAAGTACCCCACTCCACTTTCGCTGGCAGCCTATTTGCAAACACAGGAAACAACCGTTAATATCAGCGATCGTTTTAACTGGGGAGAACTTTTTAAGCAAAAAACAGATATCCAATTGCCCCAAAACGGATTTACTCACCAATGGCTAAATCGCTTTTCACGGATCGTACTCAAATTCTTTTTCAAACTAAAAAGCGATGGCCTTGAAAATATTCCCGAAGGGCCTTGTATTTTCGCACCCAACCACCAAAGCTATTTAGATGGTCTTTTTGTCTCCGCTTTTTTTCATAAAGCAACCTTAAAAGACACCTATTTTTATGCCAAATCCGATCACGTAAAATCGTGGTGGAAACGTTCCTTGGCAAAACATCACAATATCATTGTTATGGATCTTAATAAAAACTTAAAATTATCCCTGCAAAAACTGGCGGCGGCATTGCGCAATGGCAAAAAAATCATCCTGTTTCCAGAGGGAACTCGAAGTTTCGACGGCTCCCTCGGCGATTTCAAAAAAACATTTGCGATCCTCGGTCAGGAATTACGTGTGCCGATTGTTCCGATTGCCATTGAAGGAGCGTTCCAAGTACTTCCCCGTGGAAAAAAATTCCCGCATTTATTTCGTCCCGTAACCGTCTCTTTTCTGCCCCCCGTTTATCCAGACTCCAAAAGCACTTATGCCGGCCTTACCACAAAAATCGAAAATATTCTTTATACAAAACTTGAAAAAAAGAAAAGCTAATCTAAAGAATACAGAGAAATTTTTTATGTCAAATAAACAGTTGCTTTCGATCCCTCCCACACTACAATGGCTTACCAGCAATAAACAAACATTCAACACTCCTGGTGCCGCCGCTGAAGTTCTTGGTTCACTCGATATTATTGACCAGACAAAGCTTCCGCAGCATTATGAACGCATTCAGCTGAGCACGCCTGAAAGCATCTTCACCGCGATCCAAACCCTCGCCGTCCGCGGTGCTCCAGCAATCGGCTGCGCAGCTGCTCTTGGACTCGCAGCTTGCGCACAACGAATTGTTTCATGCCAAAATTCCTGCGACCTTTTGGAAAAAATCACAAAAATTGCTGCTTATCTGGATACCTCCCGACCAACAGCTATTAATCTGCACTGGGCACTACAGCGATGCTTGAACGCAATCAAAAACGAAACATCATCCGCCAAGTTAAAACAACGCCTTCTAGATGAAGCACTCACCATTGTTGCCGAAGACATCAAAATGTGCAGTCAAATTGGACAAAATGGGCTCGCACTTCTGTCCCCCGACTGCACGGTTCTAACTCACTGCAATGCTGGTGCTTTGGCAACTGCCGGCATCGGTACTGCCCTTGCGCCAATCTATGCAGCAAATGCTGCCGGATATACTGTTAGAGTCTATTCGGACGAAACGCGCCCATTATTACAGGGTGCGCGTTTAACCGCCTGGGAATTAAACGCTGCCGGAATCGATACAACAACCATTTGTGATTCCATGGCGGCACAGTTAATGCAAAAAAAGAAAATTGACATTGTTATTGTT
>JBAYAV010000269.1:0-4683 GCA_041669565.1 Lentisphaeria bacterium | reverse complement strand
ATTAAAAACGACGCACGTCCGTGCGCCGCTACGAGAAAATTTTCAAAATAACGGGATGCTTGAATTATTGTAGGAACGGAATATTTTCCGCCCGTTCTTGCACGATCGCTGATTTTTATATACGCACGTCGACAAGATAACCCATGGTTAAAATTAAAAACGACGCACGTCCGTGCGCCACTACGAGAAAATTTTCAAAATAACGGGATGCTTGAATTATTGTAGGAACGGAATGTTTTCCGCCCGTTCTTGCACAGCCGCTGATTTTTATATACGCACGTCGACAAGATAACCCATGGCTAAAATTAAAAACGACGCACGTCCGTGCGCCGCTACGAGAAAATTTTCAAAATAGCGTGATGCTTGAATTATTGTAGGAACGGAATATTTTCCGCCCATTCTTGCACATCCCCAAGGCAATGGCATGTTTGAAATCTAAAACGACGCACGGACGTGCATCGCTACCCCCCCCTACCAAGACGTCGGAACGATGCCCCCAATTTACCGGGAGAATTTTTTGGAATAAACAACGAGATCATCGCCGGCTTTATAATACCCACAGAGTTCGCATTCTTTCTGATAGCCTTTCTTTTCATAGAAAAGCCTCGTCGGCAGATAAAGCTGTGTAGAAGAGGTCTCGATATAAATATGAGTCCCGCCCATCTTCCTTATTTCGCGCTCGGTTTCTTCGATTAAAACCGTTCCAAAGCCCGCATTTTGCTGTTTTTTTTCGACGGCAATCCAATAAAGATCAAAGCTTGATTCAGTTCCGGGTATCGGTCCATAGCAGGTATAACCGCTAAGTTTTCCGCCGCACTCCAGGAAGACAAAAAAATACCCGCTTTCTTCCCCTTTTTGCAGTCGTTCCAACACCAGACTGGAGCCGATTTTTATTTCTTTTTCACGAAAAAAATGCGTCCCGCCAATGAGCTGTTCCACATTTTGAATATCCGATTCTTGGGGTTCGTTCCGCAAGGTAAAATCGGTCATTACTGTTCCTTTCAGGCCTGCTCCACAATTTTCCATATCATTGCCTTGTAGTCAAAACCAGCTTTTAAGTTTGCGGCGGTAAAACCGCTGTCTTTTGCAATACATGGATTTGCATTGATTTCCATCACAAAAGGCTTTCCCATTTTATCGATTCTTAAATCAACTCTGATATACCCTTTTTTACAAAAAAGGATGTAGATTTTCTGACAAAGTTCTTGTAGGCTTTGGAGGAGTGGCGAATCGCATTCATCGAAGTCAAAGCAACGCCTCGTATGCGTATACTCAAAGGAAGACTCCGACCACTTTGCCTCATACCCCACAATTTTCGGTTTTCCCTCTGGAAAATCAACAAATTTTATTTCCGCCGGCGGCAAAACCAAGGGCTTTCCATCTTTCTGAATCACCGAGATATTGAATTCCCTGCCATCGATAAAGTCTTCCACAAAGGACGGCTCACTGCAAGAAGAAAGCACGTCTTGAAGCTCCGCTTCACTGTGGAATGCCCGTACCGATTGATCATTAATGCCAACCGATGCTTCTTGATTGACAGGCTTTAAAATGAGCGCCCGATTTAAAAAATTCTTCGCGTGAGACAGATCATCCAGAGTCATCGAAGCCGGACATGAAATGTTGTTCATTTGCAGAATTTTCTTCGTTAACAACTTATCGGACGTGAGATACATCCCCGTGGAATCGACCCCCGTGAACTTCTGGTTGAACTGCTCAAAATAAAGAGGCGGCAAATAGAGCAACGAGCTCCCACCAAGCGTCTCAGTTAAATTAAAAAGACAATCCGCCCCCTGCGTTTTTTGCGCCATCTCGGCAAAATTCAGACTAAATTCCAGAGTCTGCGTTTGATACCCGCCCTCTTCCAGAGCCGCCCGAACCTGCTCAACCTCGAGAACCGTATCCAACTCATCCGCCGTGGGATGCTGCTTTAATTTGTCATGAATAACGAGTATCTTTTTCATCGATTCAGCCGCTTCATTGCAGAATCCATGATCCAGCCAATAAGCTGATGATAAGAAATGCCCTTTAAACGACACAAAATAGGCAAGTCCGAATTTTTAGGATTCAGCCCCGCTAAAGGATTCGCCTCGATGAAATTGACGCGCCCACAATCATCCATCTTCAGATCAATCCGCCCACCATCACGACAACCTAACGCCCGATAAGACGCAAGGGCGACATCCTCACACTCCCGCGCCACCGCGCCCTCCGGAATGGAATACGACGCATAATCTTCATATTCCATTTTTGTTTTATAGGAATAAATACCCTTGTCGCTTTCTTCTTTTACCTTTATTTCCATGGTTCCAATGCATTTTGCATCATCGCCCGTTCCAACAATTCCAACGGTAAATTCTCGCCCCGGCAAATAGATTTCCGCAATCACGGGCTGCTGATACTTCTTTAATAGTTTTAACGCCGTTTCTTGCGCTGCTGAAAAATCTTTGCAAAGCGAAGAGGAATCAATTCCGATTCCCGTTCCACCACTCACGGGCTTTAAAAACAACGGCCCCACAAACCGTCTCAATTTTTCAATATCCGCCGGCGTATTAATCATCTCATAATCCGGTGTCAAAAGGCCCTGCTTTAACAAAATCGCCTTGGTAAAACCCTTGTGGAGAGCAACCGCTAAAACAATGGAACTCGAAAAAACATACGCCAACGAATACGCATCTAAAACACAGGGTATTTGAGCCTCCCGACAAATGCCATTGAGCCCCTCCGCAATATTGAAAACTAGATCTACGGTCTGTCCAGAATTCAGGAATCGGGTCAATTCCTTAATGGACCCGATTCGCTGAACGCGATAGTGGTTAAATTGCAAGGCCTCTTCAATGCCCTCGATCGTATCCAAGCTGTCAAATTCGGCAACCACTTCAGGATCATACCCCTTATCGAGATAGTCCTGCTTCAGGTCATAGGTTAAACCCACCAGGGGTTCTTTTTGATTACTTTTTTTCATCGGGGTATCGAAAGATTTTGTTTTCATAATTTTTGAGATAGAGATATTCTTCGTCCTGCTTCATTTCGTACTTTGGAAGGATAGGCACTTTTCCGCCGCCGCCGGGAGTATCAATCACATACTGCGGCACAGCGTATCCGCTTGTAAAGCCACGGATTCCAAAAATCAGGCTTTTGCCTTTTTCAATCGTTGTACGAAAATGAGAACTGCCGATAATCGGGTCGCATTGGAAAAGATAATACGGTTTTACCCGGACTTTAAGCAGCCCCTGAAACAGGGCAGTTAATGTTTCAACTTTATCATTAACCCCTTTTAATAAAACAGTCTGGCTTCCCATCACCACTCCGGCGTCCGCAATATCATTACATGCTTTTGCGCTTTCTTTGGTCAGTTCATCCGGATGGGTACAATGAATGCTGAGAAACAATGGTTTATATCTCTTGAATATCCGCAGCAGGCTTGGCGTGATCCGCTGAGGCAGCACCATCGGCACCTTGGAGCCGATTCGAACCATCTCAACATGATCGATGCTCGTTATCTCACGAAGCAAATAATCAATCTTGTTGTCACACAGCGTCAGAGGATCACCGCCCGAAATAATGACGTCCCGAATCTGAGGCGTTCTACGAATATAGTCAATGGCATTTGCCCACTGGTTTTCCATCTTTTGGCTATGCCCGCCCACCATACGACTCCGCGTACAATAGCGGCAGTAGGTAGAACAAAAGCTGGTGGTAAGAAAAAGCACGCGATCCGGATACCGATGGCAAATTCCCGGCACGGGACTTGTCCCATCTTCATTGAGCGGATCTTCGGCCTCGCCCTTGCTCTTCATACTTTCATTAATGGTTGGAATAACCGTTTTTCGAAGCTCGCTATCCGGATCTTTTAAATCCAATAAACTTAAATAATAAGGAGTGATCGCAAACGGGAAACGGGATCCATTATCCTCCAATGCAATCCGCTCTTCTTCAGTTAATACTAAATATTTTTTTATTTCCTCAAGGGTCGTAATGCGGTTCTTAAGCTGCCAGTGATAGTCGTTCCACTCACGATTGGATACCGACGGGAAAAAAATCTCGCGAAATGCCATTGTCTTGGGGTTGCTGTCGGCCTCTGCCAAAACGGGCTTACGATAAAAATGATAAACTTTTGTAGCCTTCGATTGGCTACATTCATAAAGGGGAGGTTCCTCATCGTTATCGATGAGGGCTCTACTCACAATTTGTTCCATAAGAGACTTCCTTGAATCTAAAAGTTACTTAATTCAAATCAACACTGAAAATTGGAGACGTATCCAAAATCCGTGCACTTTCAACCAATATAACAATACATATAATTCAAATCACACTCCAACAAAAACCCGCATAAGCAATCGTATTTTACACGATCTTTTATGTCCTGTTTCCTTGGACAGCTTTTAACAAAAAAAGCAACAAGAAAACAAAATAAAATACGCGCTCCAACTATAATGAATTATGCCTAAATTGCAAATCATTTTCATAAAATAAAATATAAAATAAATACAATGCGATGTCCAAAGATTGAGGAATACGCACGTCCCCATTACAACGGGAAACAGGCCGATGCGTGGAAATTTTTTTTTACAACGGAAAACGCCTTCGGCTTCGCCTCGGCGAATGATAAATGCTGAATGATAAATGCTGAGTTAAGAATTAATTCAACTCATAACTCAGCATTCATAACTCATAACTCGCCGT
>JBAYAV010000268.1:0-4700 GCA_041669565.1 Lentisphaeria bacterium | reverse complement strand
TTTTCCAATGCTCTTCGAAAACAGCATTTTCTTATGCTTTCCAAAATGTTTTATGACTTCTGTGGTTCTTTATGATTTTCAGCCGCGTTGACTTTAAATTTAAGAAATTTAGGCATTGCCATTTTGATACCATAAAAGTCATAGCATTTTAGGATAGTTCAAGCTTCCGTATGTTCTTTCTTGAAATCGACAAAAAGGGCACTATGTTTTTTGTCGGGATTCTTGATTTTTCAATTTTTGCCCACCCTACCATTGGGGGAACCCCCTCCCAGGGCGCGTGAATGGATTATTTGAGATTTAGAGGGATGCCGCGAATGGTATATCGCGTATAAATCACACATCCTAATTGTAAAGTATTCCAATTCTGTAAATGAATTTCAAGAATGGTATCTTTCCGACAAATTCAGGCATTATTTTTAAGGAAAAGAGAAGGGGGATTTGTATTCTGGATTTTTGAATAATAATTAAAATTATTTACAACTTCGCTGAATGCCATTGAAATGACAAATTGGATGTCCATTAAAATTATTGTGAATAGGGAAAATGGGCGAGTGGTGGAAATCGGGTGTTCGGATGTTTGTATAAGTGCTCAAAAAAGCTTGATCACGCAAATAGGCGCGCTTTTTACGAACAACAAGTCTATTTTATTCTCCCCTCCCTCAAAAAAAATAGTATTTTGAGGGGGAAAAGATTGTTCCATCTTTGCCTTTACACTTCTAGCTATTGTAGATGTGGTAAGGAATATTTATGATTGGACTTTTCAGAAACTTTTTTTAAAATTGTTCCCATGTCTTTCAAAATTGACAAGACACCGCTTTCTTGCGGTTATTGGGAACAAGTATTCATTCTTTTATGTTTTTGTGTTGTATTATTCTGCAGCATTAAGGAAAATGTCTTTTGCTAGAATCTCGTCATCGTCCTGCAAATAATTAGAAACAATATAAACGGCAAATTCGGTTGTATCTGGAGAAGCCGTGAATGTTTTGGTAAATTTTTTCCAGTCGTAGCTGTCGCGTTTTTTCAGTTTTATTGCCTGATAGCGGATGGTTTTTTTATTGGCATCAACTTCGCGAATTGCAAACATCAGTTTTCCGGAAACCTGCACGGCTTTCAGTGTTACGCCGAAGGTGAATTTTTTTCCGGCAATTTGTTCTTTTGTTAATTTTAATGTTTGCGCACATTTTATATATGCGTTTTTTTCGCCTAATTTTGAATCTCCTTTTGCGACCAGGATGTTTTTATCATCCAATTTTTTAAGCGTATAGGATGTGCTGGTTTTTGCTTTAGAAACATACCATCCTTTAAATTCCTGGGCAAAATCGGCATTTGCAATTAAGTTTTTTGCTTCTTCCGCGGTACAAAAAATGGTGCTGACTGCCATTAATAAAACAAGTGTGATTTTTTTAAACATGATAATTCCTTTTTCTTTTGTTATTGAGCTGTTACTACCCATACCGGTTTGCTTATGCCACCGGCACCTTCCTTATCTTCTACCCTTACAATAATGGTTGTACTTTTATTTTCCCAGTTAAGGTATGGATCAATACGAATTTTAAATGGCGTTTTCCAGTCATCCGAGTTTTGAAACAAATGTTTTCCGGCTTCTTTGCCGTTTACATAGATCCAGCACGATTCATCAACTCCGCCAAACATTAAGTATAGCTTGTTGCCTTTTTGTTTTTCTGGAATTCTTATGTTTTGTGCATACCAGCCAATGCCGTCATAATTTTTTAATTCTTTCATAAGTTCCGGATGTGTTTTTGCCAGTTCCCAGCAAGTTGAAGTGCTGATGACATCCCATGTCGCATCAATCTTTGAGTAGGGCGTGTCCTGCCATTTTTCTTGAAGACCAATATTTTTCGGGTCTATCTGAAAAAACCAGTGGTCTTGAAGCTGTTCTACGGGGGTGAATCCTAAAAAGTCTTTGACTATTTTCATGCCGCAGACATCTCCTAAAACGGACTCATTTTTGAACAAGTTCCGCCAGTCGTAATTCAGACGATCTTTGTATTTTATTCTGAAGCTTAATAAGTCCGTAGCGGCTTTTCTTAATTTATCCGGATCGCTGGGGCGGGCATTTTTTGCTTTCATGGCGCGATACATCAGTCTTGCGTGCTGATTCATAAGCACAAGGGTTTCTACGCGTCGTTGTTCGGCGGGGGTTCCTTTTTTCTGCAATGCCGTTTGGAGCATAGCGTCGGTTTTATCAAAATCTGTTATGTAGTAGTAGTTTTGAAAATTCCACATTAGCCCCCGGCGAAAATTGCCGTACCGTCCTTTTTTGAGAATTGTTTCACGATCGGGCATCAGGCGTTTTTCCCAAATTTCAATGCGCCAATAGTCAAAATATTTTTGGACGTCTTGGGCTGCTGGCCCAAAGGCTTGGCAGTATTCGTTTTCCCAGTATTCGAAGGACTTTTCCGGATCGGCAATGCCGCGGGCAATAATGTAGTTTGCAATTCCAGAACTCGGCCAATAATTATGCAGCGAATCATAATCGGTCCCAAACGCGCCATATTTCATGCATATCTTGAAATTATCAAAGATCTTTTTCTCAAAACCCATCGGTAAACCAATATCACAATGCATGTCATTGGGACGAAGGAAAAGATCTGTTGCGCCAGCGTCATGCCATGATTTATAGTAAGCATCAAGTTCACGATTCGGCGTAAAAAGCTTCGGAACAAATCCAAGAATTACACCCGGATCTACTTTGACTTTACGGGGCGGAAACCGATAGACACTGTAGGCATACATAACCGCCTGAGCATTCGGAACTTCTTTTCGGGCGAGACGCTGTACCTGGTTCGCAAACCAAATATAACGATCAGTCATATTACTGCTGAACTCTTCGCCTTCTTGCGGAGCATCAAGCGCTTTGCATTTAGAACAGCGACAGTATCCCGCACTATCATTTTCGCAAACATTGATAACGGTACTCTCCGGGCTGCGTTGCTCAAGCCAATTCGCAACAATCTTTTCCTGCAGCGCGCGGTTGGATACGCACATTTTTATACGATCCGGTTTCTTTGCGTCCCATGGTGCGCGTTTACCATATTTATTCAGCGCAAAGTATTCCGGGTGATCTTTGCCATACTGATCCCACCATTTTGTAAAGGCATGCCCATATCCGAATGTCCGGCCTTTGCCCATGCGCATCCGCTTCAGCCAAAGCATCGTTTCTTCCTGTTTTGCCTGATTTTCCTGCAGGGATAAATGAAAGGGCTGCGGAATGTTATCGTTAGTTTGATATTTGCTGTAACCATGGCGGATATCCCGCATGGATAATTTTGGAATCCAGTCGTTTGTGCCTGTATCAATTTTTAAGCTTTTTGCCGGCTCGAATACAATGCCGTCGTCTCCAGGAGCAATCCATTTAACGCCTAATTCACGCTCTAGAAAATTATAGACTGCAAATAGGGTCCCCGTACGACTTCGTAACGATAATGCTGGTGAAGAGTGATCCATTATTTTGTCATCGCCATAAAACCAGGCGGCTTTGGAAGTCACGCGATAATAACTCTCCTCTGTTTTGAGTTGACGGGAATCGCCATTGGGATGCACGCCGATATAAAAGACGTATTTTCCACTGGAATCTTCTTTGACGATAGGAATCGGGATGCCTGTAATCAGCTCGATATGCTTGGTAAGCTCTTGAGCCGCAAACTGTTTAATTAAATCGGCCTTTTTACTGATTACAATCACTGCATTTTTTGGCATAACGTTGATTGTTTCTGCCGTCACGATACCACTCGTGCTCAATATCATAATTGCCGCTAAAATGAATAAACGCATTTGCACCGTCCTTTTATTTTTAATGTTTTCGATGACTACCAGGTTTTGCCATTATAGTTCGGATTTCCATACCAAAATATTTTTGCTTCTGATGTGAGACCGCTGTGCTGATGATCGATTCCCCAGCCAAGCGATATGTCACCGACATGCATGTCCAGATATAATACATTTGCTCTATTGTCATGACGAAATTTGATGGAACGCGTCCTTGTACCGTCGGAATAGATAATATCCGATGGCGTAAGAGATTTTCCGTCCATCGGAAATAATTTATCGGAAACCAAGAGTGTGTCGGACATATGTTTGAAATCTACAATCCTGGGAATCGTGGCATATATTGGAACCCAACTGCCGGCATACTTCAAGGTGAGGCGAGAATTCTGCCCATAATTTGTGTCTCGATGCCCCGTGGCAACCATCTCCGGCCAATCAAGAGAACAATGGAAAATGGCGTCGGGAAGATCATATAAATCTCTCAAAACATAATTCCACATTCCGCTGTTGGTAGCCGCTGAAACGGGCGGGATATATTCTTTGTAATCGCCCATATACATGCTGTAGGCAAGACTGATTTGCATTAAATTATTTTTACATCTGGTCGAATAGGCTTTTCCTCGAGCCTTGCTTAAGGCCGGCATCAGCATCGCTGCGAGGATTGCGATAATCGCAATCACGACGAGAAGCTCAATAAGTGTGAATAAATTCCTTGTTTTCATTGTCTTGTATTCCTTTGTTTGGGTGTTTTTATAACGATTTGTTGATATTCTTTTCACGTTGTGGTTAATGGTGTTTTATCATCCGGCTGATTGGCGGTGAATAAATTTCATTTCAAGTATTTTATGCTGCGGCGGAGAAGATGGATTTTTAATTCGATTGAGAAGCATATTTGTAACACTTTTACCAAC
>JBAYAV010000267.1:0-4721 GCA_041669565.1 Lentisphaeria bacterium | reverse complement strand
GGACTCCCGTCTCCGGCAGCAGCGCTGCTGGCGGGCTCTACCGTGCTCGCATGTCTGCAATTTCAAAATAATATGAGCGGCATTATTTCCGCAATTGTTGTGATTGTTGGTTCTTTGCTGATGATCTCAAATATCCCGTATCAGCATTTTGGAAAAATTTTATGGCCACAGATGCCGCGTTTCTTTAAAACACTTATATTTATACTGCTGATCATTTTAGTTAATATTACATTGTCTTATCATGCTCATTGGGAACAGGCGTTTATTACGTTCTGTCTGTTTATAGCACTCTTGTATGTTTTTGGCGCAGTCGCTTCCCCAAAAAAAATGAGTCAGTTGGGAAAAATAAAGATCGAAAATAAGAACTAGTTCTTATAGGAAATGATTAAAATTGGGTGAAATTATGAATTTATCAGGTTGCTACACAGCTCTCGTTACGCCATTTAAAAATGGCGCAGTTGATTATAACACGCTGACTACTTTGGTGGAACAGCAAATAGCTGGCGGAGTCACCGGCCTCGTTCCAGTGGGTACGACCGGTGAATCACCGACGCTGACGTCTAAAGAACACATGAAAGTTATCGAATTTGTTCTGAAAGCGGCTGCCGGTCGTTGCCAGATTATTGCTGGTACGGGCGCTAATTCTACTGCAGAAGCGATCCATCTCAGTGTGGAAGCTGCATCCATGGGTGTGGATGCAACTCTGCAGGTGACGCCGTATTATAATAAGCCCTCTGCCGAGGGGCTGTATCGGCATTTTTCTGTGATTGCCGAAAAAAGCAATAAACCGATTGTGCTCTATAATGTGCCGGGGCGTACAGGAAAAGAAATTCCGTTGGATGTTGTGAAACGGTTGTCTGCAAATCCGCTGGTTGTGGCTGTTAAAGAAGCTGCCGGCAGCGTGGAACGCGTTAGTGCTATTAAAAATCTCTGTGGTGATGACATTGTTGTTTTAAGCGGCGATGATAGCTTGGCACTGCCGATGGTCTGCGTGGGAGCTCGGGGCGTTGTGAGTGTTGCTTCTAATATTATTCCTAAACAAATGAGCCAGATGATCGCGTTTGCCCTGAAAAATGATTTTGCGGCAGCGTTAAAGATTCATCAGCAGTACTATTCGTTGTTTAAGGATCTCTTTGTGGAGAGTAACCCGATTCCTATTAAAGCGGCAATGGCCGACCTTGGCATGATTGCAGAAGAATATCGTCTTCCGCTATGCCCAATGATGCCGGATACGCGCGAAAAATTGCGCCAGACAATGAAAAAGATTTTGTAATATCAGTTGAGATTCCGAGGGGCCTTTTAGACGGAATGGAGTAAAATGAAATTGGTTATGACAATCACGAAAAAAATCCGCAAATTGTTTGTGGATTGCTACCATTTTATTATGGAAGAACTTTGGAATCGCGATTATCATGACTGTGCCCCAGTAAAGCGCTTTCTATACGCATTGATGCGGATTGTAATGATTGTTTGTCGCAGTTTTAAAAGTGATCGATGTAATCTCCACGCTTCCGCGTTGACTTATATTACTTTGGTTTCGCTTGTGCCGATTTTGGCGATTGCATTTTCGTTTAGCCAGGGGTTCGGAATTCAAAAACGCCTGACGGATTCGGTTGGTATTGAAAAAATCAAATTGCAGAATAGTGCATCTTATACCGGTAAAGGCATCCTGTTTCAGGTAAAATCAGAGGATAAAGGCATGGTGTCTAAGTGCCCAAAACCGATGCAGCAGATTATTCTTAATGTATTTACATATGTTGAAAAGACAAATTTTGCGGCACTGGGGCTCGTCGGCTTGATTTTGCTGTTGCTGTCAGTTGTGTTTTCGATGAATAAACTGGAGAGTACAGTCAATTACATTTGGGGAATCCGAGAGGGAAGGACGTTCTTTCGACAACTTAGCGAGTACTTGGTTCTGTTGATTTTGCTGCCCGTTATTTTTTTGTCGGTGACCAGTATTAATACCGTGCTGTCCTCCGATGCCGTGTTAAATTATTTGAATCTTCATGCGGAAGTGTTTGCGTGGGTCGTGGTAAGACTTCGCAAATTGATTAGCGTTACTTTTATTGTGGGCGGTTTTATCTTTTTCTATCTGTTTTTTCCGAATACAAAAGTTCGATTGCTCTCGGCTGTAACAGCGGGCGTAGTAGGGGGCGCTCTCTGGCTAATTCTCCAGTGGGTATATATTGTAATGCAGGTTGGATTGACGAAATATAATGCTATTTACGGAACATTTGCGGCACTGCCGTTCTTTCTGGCATGGCTGTATGCCAATTGGTGTATTATCCTGCTAGGAGTGGAAATCAGTTTTGCGGTGCAGAATTATCGTACCGTGGAATGGAAGAATCTGCCGGATCATTATAGTGTTAGAAGCAGGGTGGCGCTGGCATTGCTGATCCTTCTGGAAACGTGTCGTAGTTATAAGGGGGGAACCGGTGGCTGGGCGCCGTTGGTGTACGCGCGAAAGCATAATATTCCAAGGCGCGTTATCCAGTCCGTGGTTGAACGCTTGCGTATGGAAAACTTACTGATCGTGGTGGATGACGCAGATAAGGATGAAAAATATTATGTTCCGGGACGTGTGCCGGAAGATTTAAGTATTGCAGATGTGGAGGATGCTTTTCAGTTGCCGAATAGTTTAGAATATCAGCGTTATGCTCAGTATCTTCCTGAAAATGTGGAAAATCGTTTTTCTGTTTTATATCATTATTATCATCAAGAATTAAAGAAAGAGACTTTCGAGAAATTATTATGAAATTACGTAATCTTTGGTTGGTGTCGCTTTGTTTATGTGTTAGTATCTCAGAAATTATTCAGGCGGGAGAATTGCCAGTGATATTCGTAAGTATTTTGCCGCAGTTGGAAGCGGTGCGCGAAATTGGAAAAAATATTTGTGAGGGCGATGCGCTGCTGGCTTATGGCCAAAGCCCCGAGATGTTCCAGTTTGATGCTCGCACAATTGAATCACTGCGGAAATCCCCCTTATATTTGGGCATCGGACTGCCGTTCGAACAACGACTCTTCGTAAAACTACAGCAATCGCTGCCGGAATTGAAACTCGTGGATGCATCAAAAAATATGCATCACCGCTGTTTTGAGGGGGTGAAGCATATTATGATGATTACAAATCCACAAACAACAACGCCCGGAACGGATCCGCATGTGTGGCTTAGTATTCAAAATATGATGCTCTATGCTAATACTGTTCAACAAAACTTAATTCTGCTGTTTCCCGATCAAAAAGAAACAATCGTTAAAAATGCGGCGGCGTATTGTATAAAACTAGGCTTGCTGCAAAAACAGCTGCAGGATGAATTGCGGCCGTATCATGGACAGCAAATCCTGGTCTATCACCCCGCTTTTGGATATTTTTTAGATGACTTAGGGCTATCTCAGAAGGCTGTGGAAAAAAACGGTAAGGCGCCAACGGGAAAATATCTTGAATCGCTAATGATGGATATTCCTAAATTAAATATTTCAACTCTATTTTGTCTGCCGCAATTTAATGACCGCTTTGCAAAAATGCTGGCGCATCGTTTGAATTTGAAGCTCGTAAAAATAGATCCGCTTCCTGAAAATTATTCCGAGGGATTAAAAAAACTTGCGTCCCAAATTCGGGACTCAATGGAAATTGTGCCGGCTGAAAAATAACGATTCGCGGCTTTTTATAAGACTACTTCTTTTTGAAATGAAAATTTGCTGCCACCCAGATTTTTCAGAAAGAGGATAATAGAATTAAATTTGTCTTTTTTAGAAATATAATTCGAAAGATTTATGTATTCTAATTACATGCACAAGCGCACGGTTGTGCGTTTGTGTAGCCTCTCAAACATGACGTCGGAATGGGAACGTTTTCCTATGTGTTTCGACTATGACATTTTCTTATTTAAATGGTGGCTTCTTCATTCTACTTTTCCTTCTATTTCAACCTTGTGTTCATAGCCTAATTCTTCAAGTCATTCATTTATACCTCATACGCTACAGGTGATTTCGGTCAATCAAAGCTTATACCCCCCAATAAATTTTTTATCACGGATGAAAAGTTGTGTGAAAAAATTCAGTTGGGTGGTTTTGCAATCTTTATAAAAAATATTATCGCACTTTTTTGTGAAAACGAATCGAAACAGGAATGAGCACCATCAATGTTTTTTTGTTCGAAAACCAGGAAAGTTATGAACATGATTTAAAAGATTGGACTATTTTCTCTGTTTTAGTGCTCAATGCTGGAAAGGAAAAGAATAAGAAAGCCCATTCTTCCTTTGCGTCTCTTTAACGGAAAGAAAGAGTAAAAGCATGATTCAAAAAGACCGATTTTTTTCTGTTCCATTGCCTTTGAACAGAAGATGGTGCCGACTTTTTGTGTCTAAAAATTTGTTTTTTTTGCTTTAGCATAGAAAACAAGGGCGCTTGACCAGCGCTGGACATTTTTGCACAAAGTTATAATTAAATTTAAAATTGATAAAAAGGCTCGTAAAATTGACTTGCTGTTTCCATTTTTACTTGATATTGTAAGATTATATTTAAATTACTTGAATTTTTCCCTCTTCTTTATAGAACAAAAATAAAAACCATTTTTTTAAAATATTATAGGGGCTGTAAAAAAAATGAACTTGACAATTTGCCGAAAAAATCGTGATTTGATTTTGGGGCCGACAACGAGGAGCATACCCTCAGGTATGTGACGAGGTTGGCGGCACAAAAAGCATTCACGAGAATTAGGC
>JBAYAV010000266.1:0-4742 GCA_041669565.1 Lentisphaeria bacterium | reverse complement strand
TATTCATCCGAAGATTTGAACAATGCAAAAGGTGTTAATCTTAAGGGCATCGCAGATAAACAATGTAATAATTATTCGGTTTCAGAAGCCGCGGCACTCTTGGCTGTCGGGGATAATGCTCGATTGCTTTTGGATAAATATTCCGAAGAAGATGTCACGATTTCTATTGCCGGAGGCTTGGAGTAACGCGCCCCCTTGAGAGGTGCGCGCGACGCAAAAAAATAGGAGCGCTGCATTCTTTTTGGAATAGGACCTTTGAATTCGCTGAAAAATCACTTCAACGGCATATTCTTGCTATAAAAAAAGCCCCGGAAATTTCATGAATTTCCGGGGCTTTCCCTTTCAATACCTTTCTATTCTACAGAAAATTGATAATTTCCATTTTTGTAGTCAACGCTCAGAGTCTGATTTTCGGTTAACTCGCCAGCAATGATTTTTCGTGACACCGGATTCTCTAATTGATGGGTAAGGACACGCTTTAATGGCCGTGCACCGTAAACAGGATCATAGCCTTCCTTGGCAAGAGCGTCTTGCGCTCTGTCCGTAATCTTAAATTGATAGCCAAGGCCATTGAGGCGCTTCTTAAAGTTGTTTAACTGGATTTTTACAATCTCATGAAGATTACTCTTGTCTAAACGATGGAAGACGACAATGTCATCAATCCGATTTAAAAACTCGGGACGGAATGTTTGCCGAAGCATCTGTAATACTTCCTTTTTCAATGTGGCGGGATCTTTGTCTGTTTCCTCTGCAATCCTTTGCCCACCGATATTGGATGTCATCATAATAACCGTGTTTTTGAAATCAACAATGCGCCCTTGGGAATCTGTTAAGCGACCATCATCTAAGACCTGTAGCAGGATATTAAAGACATCTGGGTGTGCTTTTTCAATTTCATCAAATAACAAAACGCAATAGGGACGCCGCCGTACCGCTTCTGTGAGCTGCCCGCCTGCGTCATACCCCACGTATCCGGGGGGCGCACCGATTAGACGCGAAACGGAGTACTTCTCCATGTATTCAGACATGTCGATTCGAACCATGGCACGCTCGTCATCAAAAAGCGTTTCGGCCAGTGTTTTTGCGAGTTCGGTTTTGCCAACACCAGTTGGACCGAGAAATATAAAACTACCGATGGGGCGGTTGGGATCCTTCAACCCCGCCCGCGCTCGAAGAATGGCTTCGGAAACAGCGGTTACGGCTTCATCCTGACCGATTACGCGCTGATGGAGACTGGTCTCGATATGAAGAAGCTTTTCGCGTTCGCCTTCCACTAGTTTGCTGATTGGAATGTGTGTCCAGCGGCTGATAATTTCAGCAATATCCTCTTCGGATACTTCTTCTTTTAACAGCCGTTCACCAGTGTTGTCTTTTTTTAACACTTGTTCCGCATCATGCATTTGTTTTGTGAGGCCGGGGATCGTTCCGTTTCGTAGTTCGGAAGCGCGGTTCAGGTCGTAATCGCGTTCTGCCTGAGCCAGTTCGTTTTTGGCTAATTCAAGACTCTCTTTCAATTTTCTTAACTTGCTGATGCTGGCTTTTTCTGTTTCCCAGCGTGCCTGTAAGCTGTCTGACGAAGACTTTAGGTCGGCTATTTCAGCCGATATTTTCTTTGCCCGTTTCTTGGATGTGTCGTCTTTCTCTTTGCGCAAGCCGGTTAATTCAATCTCAAGCTGCATCTTGCGACGAATTAATTCATCCAGCTCGGTTGGCCGGCTGTCAATTTCCGTGCGAATTTTTGCGCCGGCTTCATCGATTAGGTCAATTGCTTTGTCGGGCAAAAAGCGGTCTGCTATATAGCGGTCTGAAAGGACGGCCGCGCTGACTAGAGCAGCATCACGAATGGTGACGCCGTGGTGGATTTCGTAGCGTTCTTTCAGCCCACGTAGAATGGAAATGGTGTCCTCTACGCTAGGCTGAGGAACAAGTACCGTTTGAAAACGGCGTTCTAGTGCGGCATCTTTTTCAATATGGTTTCGATATTCATTGAGCGTGGTGGCACCAATGCAGTGCAACTCACCGCGGGCCAGCATCGGTTTGAGAAGGTTGCCTGCATCCATGGCCCCTGGAGCGGCGCCGGCGCCGACAACGGTATGTAACTCATCAATAAAAAGAATGATTTGATTTTTTCCGCTTGTGACTTCTTTTAGAACAGCTTTTAAACGCTCCTCAAATTCGCCGCGGTATTTTGCGCCGGCGATTAAAGCGCCCATATCCAGCGCGATAAGCTTTCTGTTTTTAAGGCCTTCGGGAACATCGCCATGCAGGATGCGCTGGGCAAGCCCTTCTACAATGGCGGTTTTTCCAACGCCGGGCTCTCCGATGAGAACGGGGTTGTTTTTGGTGCGTCTGGACAAGATCTGGATAACACGCCGGATTTCATCATCGCGTCCGATTACAGGATCCAGTTTGTTCTGGGCTGCAAGAGCGGTTAAGTCTTTACCGTATTTTTCCAGTGCCTGAAAGCTGTCTTCCGGTGTGGGCGTTGTAACGCGTTGATTTCCGCGGACCTCCTTCATTGCATCTAAAATGATCTTGGTGTCAATACCGTGCAGTTTTAAAATATCGCGTGCGGTATCGCTTTTTTCGATAATTCCTAACAAAAGATGCTCGGTGCTGATATATTCGTCTTTCAGCTGTTTGGCCTTGTCTTCTGCTGTCTGTATAATCTTATTGCATTCACGACCAAGATAAACTTGCTCGTTCCCCCCCTGCACCTGGGGTAATTTGTTTAATTCCTGATCCACGTTGGCTAAAAGTGTTGGAATATCCTTGTTCTGTTTTTGTAGAAGCGCGCAGACAACACCATCTTTTTGCCGTAACATTGCGGCAAAAAGGTGCAATCCCGTAAGCTCTTGATGATTCATCCGTGCCGCACTTTGCTGTGCATCGGCAAAACATTCACGGCTCTTCTCTGTAAATTTGTCATAGTTCATTGTTTTATTCTCCTTCTTTATTGTTTTTTTTGTTGATTGCCTGTTTAATAGCAATGAACGTGCCAATAATGAAATGTATTGTCTCTGGTAAGAATATAAGGCCTTGCTTAACTATAATTTAGTTTTGTGTGATTTTGAAAAGATGCCAACGCGCGAAAGTTGAGACAATTTGTCACAATGTTGAAAAGAAGTGTTTGAATTTTTTGTTGTGAATTTTGGCTGGGGGACTAAAATAGAAAAAAAGGAATTTTTTAAAGAGCAAAAACGGATGTTTTTTTAGGTGTTTTTGTGAATCGGTATTAACTTATAAGATGTAAACCGGTATTTATTTATATTATATTTGTGTTTGGAGCACGGATGTCTGAACAGAACGAATCAGAAATATTAAAGCCAGGCATGATCGTTGATGGTTATCGAATCGAACGTGAATTAGGCCGTGGCGCAATGGCTGTAGTGTATTTAACACAGCAATTGAATTTGCAGCGCCCAGTCGCGTTGAAAATTATGTCGATGGAATTTGCCGCAAATAAGGATTATGTTCGTCGTTTTTTCAATGAAGTCCGCACTGCTGCGGCATTATCGCATCCGAATATTGTGCAGGCGTATGATGCTGGGGTGGCTTTTGAAAACACATATTATTTTGCGATGGAGTATGTCGATGGCGTAAGTATGCTGAAGAAAATAGAGTCCGAAGGCCGTATCCCGGCATTGGAAGCCTTGGCTTACGCACGGGCAATTGCTTCGGCGCTGGATTATGGCTGGCAGAAGATGCGCTTCCGTCATGGCGATATTAAGCCGGAAAATTTCATGGTTCAGAAAGACGGTCAGATCAAGCTGACGGATTTTGGCTTAGCAATGGTCAAAGGGCATGAGTATCATGGAAATGAGCTTATGCTGACGCCGCATTATGCCTCTCCTGAATTGATTCAGGGAATCCGTTCGAAGAATAATTGCTTGGCGGATATTTATGCCTTTGGGGCAAGCCTATATCATATGCTGTCTGGCACAACGCCGTATGTGGGAGACGACGCTCGCGAGGTTATGCGGCGGCATCTAAATGAAAAATTGGAGCCGCTTCGGCATCGCTGTCCGGATATTCCAAAGTGTCTTTCCGAGTTTGTGGGCGATATTATGGAGAAAGATCCCTCGCGTCGACTTCAGGATTGGACGATGGTCCTTTCTGGGATTGACGCCGTGACTGACGAGCTTTTGGCAAAGAGGGCTGTCGTGGGGACGGAAAAAGAACAATTTTCGGAGAGTCCGGAAACGATTACGCTAAAGACTTTGGAAGGGAAAAAGGCGCGGCCATTGACTGCACAAAAACGGCGGCTTACGGCGCGTGCTTATCGTGATTATCGGAAAAAGAAGTCTTTTAGTGGTTGGGTTATAGCGGATGTCTTAATTGTGTTGTTGGTTTTAGGGCTGGTCGGGTTCTATTTTTATCGTCAGAATAAGGGCGAGAAAATTCGGCGTGAATTTGGGAAGACTGCGCAGATAATCCAGCAGGTGAATCCAAACTTGAATGTGGAAGAATCGATGGTTCCGGAGTTAAAACAAGAGCCCCGACAGTCTGATGATATTAAGAATGGGAAAAAAGACGCTCCGTTAGCGCATGAATCCGTTGTAGAAAAACAGGCGGTTCCTGCATTTCCTGCGAGTGGAGAAAAGCCGCAGGAACAAAAAGACGAGAATGATTTGTCGGCGGTTCGTGCGTTGATAGAATCACCGGCCGCTGTTCTTCAGAATGGAAAAAGCGCGCCGCAAAAATCGGCGATTGTGGTAAAAAAATTGCGGCTCCCAGATTAT
>JBAYAV010000265.1:0-4753 GCA_041669565.1 Lentisphaeria bacterium | reverse complement strand
CCGGGACGAATGGACTCGACGTTTTAAAGAGTATTGGCGAAAAAACCAAGCCGGATGTCAGCGACTCGGTAAATGCTATTCGTCGCGGACTCGAAGTTATGTGGATATGTCACGACTCTTTTGGGGACAGGCGGGAAAGGGTTTTTTTGCTTTGCCGGAAGGATTCCAATTGTTTCACCAGGCCAACTTTCCCCAGGAAAACATCGCCGCACTGCAAGCGCTCAACAATTACCTAAAGCTTAACAATATTCAGCTGATCGTCGCCGTGCATCCGGACTACTACGATTTGGCTGCACATATGTTGAATCCTGAACTGGGAAATCTGATCGATGTTAACTCCGCACTGCTGGTCAAGGCGCTACTAGATGCTGACATTGAGGCGGTGTATACGTTTGACGAGCTCAAACGCACGGCAGGAGACTACGAATTTTGCTTCCTTTATCCGGATAACGACCATCCGGGCTGGGGAACCCAAGATGCCATCGCTACTCTGCTCGCTAAACGCTTGGAACGTTTTTCGCCCGGTGAACTGGGGTCGAAAATTTTGGATAAGGCGTTCAAATATGAAATGAAGCGAGGCTGGGGTGGAGACGCAATCCGCTATCCAGCTGGAGTTTCCAGCGGAAATCATAAGCCGGATACTCCGGTGATTCAAAAAATTTATTCGATTGACGGGACCAATCGCGTTTCTGATCCGAATTCATCGATTCTGATTATCGGTAACTCCCATATTCAGAGTCCTATGCCGGCCGGCTCGTTGTCGGTGGCGTTGGCGCGGAAAAGCGGCATTTTGTCGCACAGTTACTATGCCGGAGGCAACGGCCCGGCTTATGTGATTCCATCGAACCTGATGATGCGTTCGGAGAAATACCTCAAAGGGAAAAAGGTGTGTATCTATCTGTTTAACCAGCATTTGGCGAAGGCTGAACTTTTGAATGTTTTTGAATTTGACCGAATCCGGACGCTGATATCTGGACGCAGCATTGTAGCGGAAATCGCATTGCGTTCCGCTCCTGACAAGGTATTTCATCCGTCCAGCAACTTTGAAGATCGGATTTGGACGGATTTTATAAAATCATATCCGAATTTGTCCCAGATTATCCGTTCAGACCAGAGACAGACGCTCTATGATGAAATTTTGCCGAAGGCCGTGAAAGGGAAGCCGGATGAACTTTATTTGTATTTGTCGTTCGCACAATATCCGGGATACCCGTTTACGTTAAGAGTTAACGGCGTCCTGCATCAGTTTAATGTGATTACCCGTCCGATGTGGCGCAATGAGGTATTGTCGGTGACGCCAGGTCCGAGTGGACGCCTGACGGTTGAACTTGAACCGGGTGTTGCGGGACGTCCGGTCATGCTTTTGCGCCAGGCCAAGGTCTTGCGTTAGAATTCTAATTTTGTAAAAAAACAAGTGTGAATAAAGAGTATGTCATCTATCTTTATGGAATTGTTGAAAATGGTCAAGAATACATTTTTCCCTTTTCGATCTTTCAATCATGTTGATTAGAAAAATCGAACTTTTGTCATTTGTATTGTCAGCGATATTGGGTATATTTTATTTTTTATATCGCGTGTTTTGGGAATTAGCAATTCTGGATGATCAAAGTGTTAGAATTGGCTCCTCTTTTTTTATACATCATGTTTTTGCTGGACATCGTTGCTGAATATGTCTGATGAATTTTTGAAGAGATGAAGGCCCAGTTTGGATATGTCATTCGAAAAAAAGAGTAAACCGTGCAATGAAAAGCTGTTTTTAAAACTCGTCGGACTTTGCGGCGTTTATCTCAGCGGTATGTTTTTGTGTATGATTTTATTGAAGGTTTTGCTGGTAATTCTGACTCGGTGGAATCCTATATTATTAAGTTATACTGTCGTGTTTTGTACCATGACGTGGAATTTTATCTTGATTAACCTGATTTTGTTATATAATCTAAAGGAACAGCGCAATGTGTGAAAAATTGCCTTATTTTATCCATCCCAAGGCGATCGTCGAAGATCGGGCCATAATCGGTTCTGGGACACGAATATGGGCATGGGCTCATGTTCTTGGAGATACGAAAATTGGTGTCGACTGCAATATTTGCGATCATACTTTTATCGAAAATAATGTCGTTTTAGGCGATCGCGTGACTGTCAAATGCGGTGTTTTCATTTGGGACGGCATTACTGTGGAGGATGATGTTTTCATTGGCCCGGCAGTCGCTTTCACTAATGATAAATTTCCCCGTAGTAAGCAATATCCGGAACAATATGCAAAAACCATCATTCGCCGTGGAGCCTCCATTGGAGCTAATGCGACGATTCTGCCGGTAGAAATCGGTGCATTCGCTATGATCGGTGCCGGAGCAGTTGTGACCAAAAATGTCCCACCATATGCTATCGTCGTCGGCAATCCAGCGCGTATCGCCGGTTATGTCAATGCGGTAAAAATACCATCGTCCTCAAATCAGGCAATTGTCTCTATAAAGGAGAAAACAGCGACGGGAGCGAAACTCTATGAGGTGCCGAGTTTTTCGGATATTCGCGGCGATTTGAGCGTGCTTGAATTTGAAAAACTGCTGCCGTTTGCGGTCAAAAGAATCTTTTATACTTACGGGGTAAGTTCTTCCGAGATACGCGGCGAGCATGCGCATAAAAAATGCGAACAATTTTTGATCGCGCTTAATGGGACTTTGCACGTGATTGTGGATGATGCGGTTAATCGTGAGGAGTTTGTATTGGACTCGCCGACCGTTGGGTTGCACTTACCGGCGGGATGCTGGGGTATTCAGTACAAACATTCTCCGGAGTGTATTTTGCTAGTTCTGGCGTCTGAAAAATATGACGCAACGGATTATATTCGTGATTATGATGAATTTTTAAGCTATAAAGGACGTGAATAATGCAGTTTTTGGATATGAAGGCTCCTTATTTGGAGCTGAAGGATGAATTAGATGCAGCTTATTTTCGTTTCATGAATTCTGGCTGGTATGTGCTTGGGCCAGAGGTCGAAAATTTCGAACGTATCTGGGCAGAGTTCTGTGGGACGAAATATTGCGTTGGTGTTTCTAGCGGCCTCGACGCTCTTTGTCTTGGACTGGAAGCCGGCGGCGTTAAGCCGGGGGATGAAGTGATTGTACCTGCCAATACCTATATCGCTACATGGCTGGCAATATCCCAGGTTGGGGCAATTCCGGTTCCTGTGGAGCCGGAAGAAAAGACTTTCAATCTTGATCCAGCGCGGGTAGAGGCGGCAATCACCCCCAGGACAACTGCAATTGTGGCGGTGCACCTTTACGGAACTCCGACAGATATGGCTATCATTATGCAACTTGCGGAGCGGTATCATCTATTTGTGTTGGAAGATAATGCGCAATCGCAGGGTGGATTTTATCACGGCAAACGTACTGGTAATTTGGGACATGTGGCGGCATTCAGTTTCTATCCGGGGAAAAATATTGGTGCGTTTGGAGAAGCTGGTGGTGTTACTACGAGCGATCCGGAAATTGCGGATCGGATTAAAGTCCTTCGAAATTATGGATCCCGAATTAAATATCACAATGAAGTTAAGGGGTATAATAAACGCATTGACGCATTGCAGGCAGCATTTTTGATGGTCAAAACGCCACATTTGGATGAATGGAACGCTCGTCGCCGCAAAATTGCCGCAAGATATCTCGTAGGTTTAAATGATATTGAAAATATTAAACTGCCAGAATCAAAACTGGAAGACAGCGTCTGGCATCAATTTATCATCCGAAGCCGTCAACGGGATGCACTTCAGATTTATCTGAAGGAGGCGGGAATTCCAACTATGATCCATTATCCGATTCCACCGCATTTGTCCGAAGCTTATCATGAGATGGGTTTTAAACGCGGGGATTTTCCGTTGACCGAGGAGTTTGCCGCTACTTTTCTGAGTTTGCCGATCGGCCCACATATGCCGCAGGAAGATGTTGATCGGGTAACGGAAGCCATTCGAAATTTTACTGGGCGCGCGTGATACAATGTTGAGAGAAAATGTAATGAATCGGTATTTTAGAGTTTTGCTGTTATTATCCGCAGGGATTATCGTATGGTGGGGGCCCAAGGTTGCTCTTGCGGTGGAATTTCCGGGGGAAGGACGCGTCACGGCGGTATCGAAATTGCCTGATCCAAAACAAATCGATTACCCAGACTGCAATTACAGTGTGACTTTCGAGTTGTTTGCCGGTGACGATATATCTCTGACAGAACGTTTTGTGGTAGTAGTGCCCGGGATTCGTAAGCAACAACGAACGGCTTGGGCTGCTGTTCGAAAAGGTGAAAAATACCGGTTGACATTAGTCGATGAAAATGAGTTACAGGATTCTGAGAAAAGCATTCAAATCGTCGATGATAATGGTGATTTTGATTTGCCCTATTTTTATCTGAAAGCGGTCAAAAAGATCGCGGTCTTTTCATTGTCGGGAACATTGCCGAAACAGATAAGCGCAACAGATGTGAAGAAGTTGCAGGAATTCCCTGAAGACGAAGAAGCGCGCCGAAAGTTTATCGCTGATGAATTGGAACGTGTCGGAACTGTAATTGCTCGATATGATTCGAAACGGATTGAAGAAGCAGTGTCGCTGCTTTCTACTCAGAATAAAGACAATCCGCTTGCGCTCCTGTATACAGTTGACGGTCAGAAGAAGTTGACATTGTTGTGGGAAGACGCGAAATATCTGCGAAGTGTTTTTACGCCAAGTTCAAGGGAAATCGGCGACAGTGTGGTTGCGTCCATTTGCTCAAT
>JBAYAV010000264.1:0-4766 GCA_041669565.1 Lentisphaeria bacterium | reverse complement strand
CATGCTATAATAAATTTTGCCCAGCCATTCGCCGCACCAAAAGAAATATTATTGCGGCGAATAAAATCCCGATAATATGCATGATGCTTTCGATAAAGAACCGCTTCATCCTCCTCTAGACGAATCGGAACTTGCTCGGTTTCATATGGCGCTAACACCTTGCCTTCCAACTCATCAATCTCTTTACGAAAACAAATCGGCCCCAATAGCTCGGTTAAAACATCTTCCCCCTGATCCGGTCGCTCCGGCGTGGCACTTAAACCTAATCGAAATGGCGCAATACATTCAAGAGCTAACTGACGATTGACCGCACCGGGTAAATGATGACACTCATCCACAATTAGCAACCCGAATCGATTCCCAATAAACTCCATCTGCAAAACAGCAGAATCATAAGTACTTACCGTAATCGGCATGATTTCATGACTGCCTCCACCAAGTAGCCCTATTTTCTGCCCGAACATCTTTTCAAGCTGCGATGCCCATTGTGCCATTAAATCAAGAGTCGGCACAACAACCAATGTTGAACGGGATACCATTTTCATGGCAAGTTGCGCCAAAAAAGACTTTCCAGAGCCGGTCGGCAAAACAATGATTCCGCAATAATTCGACTTTTTCCACGCCTGCAAACCGGCCTGCTGATAATTTCTGGGCTTTTTATCCGTATTCAGATACAAATCCAGCTCTTTGTAATCTCGTGCATGATCCTGATAAGGAACCTTCCTGCGGTAAAGACACGTAACAATCGGTGCATATTGGTTTGCTTGTGCCCGCCATGCTTCCACACGCTCATCATAAACGCAATAAGAACTCAGGTATTCCGGAAGTTCCGAAATACCTTTTAATAAAATTGTGCCATTTTGAAATATAAGTTGTATCATATCATAAAAAAAATGAATAAAATTAAGAAACACAAAAAACATAGCATAAGATCGAAAGATTACAAAACAACGGGAATCTTTTCACTGTTTTTAACCCCTAAAAAACATTCCTTATTTCTGTGTCTATAATGTATGCCACCTTTCTCCTTTGTAAAAGAAAAACATAAAACACCAATGAAGTCATAACAAACCCTGGAATCATAGGCTTTTCGATGATTTTCATGCTTTTATTTGTCTTTTCACAATGCGATCCTATTTTAAAATAAAAAAATGACAAAAAAAACTTTTTACCACAATCTTATCCGCAAAAAAGGATGCCTGTCTTTTTGGAAAAATCTTGACAATATTTTCGCCTGGTCCGTCTGCCCATTCTGCAAACAAATTCATCTTTCCCCGAACCAAACACATTGTTCCAATTGCGAAAAACTCATTCTTCAATTTCCAAATAAAAAACGCTGTTTCGGCTGCGGCGGAATAAACGAAGGCTTTCTTGATTTATGCCCCGAATGCTGTCAGCATGGCGGCTGGCCATGGTTGCGTGGAGTTACCGCCTTCCCTTATGAAACATTCATTCGAGAAGCAATTCACCAATATAAATATCAAAACAAGACTTATTTCCTTCCCTTCTTCGCACAAGCCACCGCAAATGCCTGGCGTCGATACGGATCCCCAGCAAAACCAAATTATATATCCGATGTACCAATGCATTGGACCCGCCGATTAAAACGCGGCTATAATCAGGCGGAATTATTAGCCCGATACTTAGCCAATATCCTCAATATTCCGTATCTCAAAACAGCAACACGCGCACATTATACACCACAACAAGCAAAACTTAACAAAAAACAACGAAGTAAAAATCTGCACCATGCGTTCGTTGCCTATAAACCAAAACGCTGGAAAAATCAATCTATCCTACTCGTCGACGATGTCTTTACAACTGGAAATACCTTAACTGAATGCAGTAAATGCCTCATCTCTGCCGGAGCCGCCGAAATCAATGTCCTCACAATCGCTAAAGATGAATAAGTACATTCTTTTCATAAAAAACCTAAAAATAAATAAATACCATTATTTATCCAGCATAATTTTATTATTTAACTATATTAACAACAATAAACAAAATGATAATTTCATATTATAAAATAAACAAAAGCAAAACAAGATGAAATCATTGGAAAAAATCTTTGATATATTGGAATATCTTGTCATGCATGGTGAGCATGCCATTCTTCCGACAGAGATTGCGGAGCAGCTGCAGATCTCTGCCCCGACATGTGTACGGATTTTACAGAGTCTCGTTTCGCGCGGTTATGTTGTTCAGTTATCGCGCCAAGCCGGTTATTTGCCGGGTCCGATGATTTGCACATTAGCTTGTCGAAAAAATGTATATACTGATTTAGTAAATGCTTCGCGTACTCATCTTGATTCTTTATCCGAAATTTTACGGATGCCGGTGAATTTAGCTGTGCTGCATAAAAGGCAGCGAATTATGTTGTATTTTAGTGGAAAGCCATCCATTCAATGGCATCCATGGCCTTGTTTTTTATTTAAGGATCATAGCCAAACGGCAACGGGGCGGCTGCTTCTTTCGGTATTACCGAAGAAAGAGCAACAGCAGCTTCTTTCTTCCGAAGAGTACCTACACGAACTTCCGTCTTGGAATCGAAATAACAGCCTTCATTATATCAACAACGAGGGAATGCACATTCAAGGCTTTTTGCTACAAATTCCAAACTACCCCAATTCTGCATTTGGCTACGGAATTCGTGCAGATCAAGATGCCGATGAAATATTTTCTACGGCGCAAAAAATAGCCCAGAAAATAAGCAAACAACTCATTGCAGAGTATCCCGCATATTAGAAAGATAGACCAAAAGTCTTGTTTTCCCAAAATAACCACCCGAGGAGTTTTTTATGTTGTCCCCCAAAATTTTAGCAGATGTTGATCATTTTATCAACAACGAGAAACAATTTCATTTAGGTTTTTTACCTACCGAACAAGCCAATCCAAAAAGCAAAAACTTGGATAAAGACTTTCAAGAATCAACGGCAAAAGGCGTTGCCACGCTTCAACTTATCGACCGCGATGTTTTAAAGATGGCACAAAAAGTTCTTGTTAGCAAAAATTATAACCATCTCATTGAAGAAGGCAAAAAAACAATCCGCAACCACGGGCGCATTATCTTTTCCGGCTGTGGCTCAACGGGGCGGTTAAGCATTCTTTTAGAATCCATGTGGCGGGATGCTTGCCATCGCTATGATAAAGAGGATCCCTATGCCGACCAGGTCGAAAGCATCATGACTGGCGGGGATTATGCGCTGGTAAAATCGGTTGAATTCTTCGAAGATTATGCCGTTTTTGGTCGTCGCCAAGTAGAAGAAACGAATGTTCAATCGAAGGACATGCTTGTTGCGATAACAGAAGGCGGAGAGACATCCTCGGTACTGGGGACTGTCGATGAAGCCTTACATCGTAGTGCGTCTGTTTTTCTGCTTTTCAACAATCCTGCGGATCTTCTTCGTGAGAATTTAGAACGCTGTAAAAAGGCCATAGAGGATCCACGTGTAACGGTATTGGATTTAAGTTGCGGCCCCATGGCTGTAGCTGGTTCCACACGAATGCAGGCCACAACATCCGAATTGCTCATTGCCGGCGCGGCGCTGGAAACCATTTTTCATACCATAATAAATCAGCCCATCCCAGATTATGCAAAACAATTTGACGATGTATTAACAAAATTAGAAACGAATCGCTGCGCCATTGCAAAAGCGGTTTCATGGGAATCCGAGCTCTATAAAAAAGGTGGCAAGGTCACCTATTATGCCAACCGTTTTATGCTTGACATCTTTACGGATACCACAGAACGTGCCCCTACATTTATGATCCCGCCATTTCGAAAAAAGGATGATACTGAAAGTCCAGTGCCTTGGTCATTTGTTAAAAACCCTCTATATTCCACCGAAGAAACTTGGCAAAAAATCATGAATCGTAATTTACGCTGTTTAGAATGGACTCATACCGATTATAAGCAAATGGATGCCCCAAAAGCAATTCTCAGCAATCTGCCTCAAATCCAGGCAAAAGAACTTCTTAAATTTGAAATTGGCAATGAGATATCATCCGAGCGTTTTGCAACCGGGGAAGACGGCGCAATGATGATAATGATGGATAACGACCCTGCCCTTGTTAACGAATTTACGCAAATCAAAACACGCTATAAAAAAGCTCGTTCTTTTTTCATCGGCGATTTCAAGCAAATCTCCGAAAAGGATTTCTATATTCCTATCAAACATTCCGCTGGTGCTCTGGAACTCATAAAACACCTGACAATAAAATTAGTTCTGAACACTTTTTCTACCGGTACCATGGTTTGTGTAAATCGTGTTTCCGGCAATTGGATGAGCTGGGTAAGTTGCTCTAACAAAAAATTAATTGATCGCGGCATTCGTTTGTTAATGGAGCTCAAAGGCCTAACCTATAAAGAAGGATGCAACGCTATTTTCAGCGCTATGGATGATTTGAATCAGATGAGTTTTACCGAAAAAGAGGAACAGTCGCCAGTGCAATACGCCATCGCTCAGATAGATAAAAAAGAATCCTTTACAGACATAAAACACTAGACAAGCAAACAGTCTCTTTTTTTAAGATTCGAAACATCATAAATCAAAAAAGCCTCTTCGTGCAAATGCAGGAAGAGGCCTTCTTTATTTTAGACTATTTTATCAACTTACGCACATTTTATTTAGTGGCGGAACGCCCCCCCCCCCTTTTTGAGAAAGAACAAATCATTTATCATAAAAAAAGATACTGATTGTTATAGAAAAACTAAAAATTTAGTTGTAAAATCTAATTATTTTTTGTTTTTTAGTAAAACAAAAAAT
>JBAYAV010000263.1:0-4766 GCA_041669565.1 Lentisphaeria bacterium | reverse complement strand
TTATATCTCTTCTGCTTATGATCTGCTACTCGCCAAATTAAAATATGAAATAGCCGGCGGAAGATAATTAGTTTTACTATAAAAGAAACAAAAGGCTAGTTGTCTTCCTAGATAATCTACCTCAACATAAGTTTTTTATGTATATATTCGCATTTTATGTTTTTATTTCGTACCTTTGCATTTTGAACAATTAAGATGTATCTCGTATTCTTCTCTTCAATGTTACGCTCCGTAAATAATAACGGAACTTTCCATCGTCGAAACTGACAACAAAATCAACTTTATTGTTTATTATATCAACAAGTCGCGAAGTTGTGCAGCACAATACAGCGGCACATCGTCATTAAGAAAATGAAATTATATCTTATAAAAAATCAGGAAATCGCATTTCCAATGGTTGGAGAGGGAAACTGAATGCAGAAAATATTAGCATACCCTCAATCGGCTATTTACTATCTGTTACTGGGATTAACGCTAGTCGTCTTCCATGTCGTACAATGGTTCAGTTTTAACATGTTTGGCTATAAAGCCCATAAAAAAAGCGTGGATGCCTTATGCTTCTTTTTGGTGGCGAACACCTATCTTTTAGTAACAAGATATAAAATCGACGGTTTGGAAAAAGTTCCAACCGGAGTTCCAATCATCATTGCCGCCAATCACCAAAGTTTTTACGATATTACCACCATCGGTTGGTTTATGCGGAAAGTTCACCCGAAATTCGTAAGTAAAATAGAATTGGGCAAAGGCATACCCAGCGTTTCGTACAATCTGAAGCACGGAGGTTCAGTACTCATTAACAGAAAAGACCCTAAACAGGCTTTGACGGCAATACGCGAATTGGCTGAATACATAGAAGCTTACAAACGTGCAGCAGTGATTTTTCCCGAAGGGACAAGAAGCAAAACGGGAAAGCCAAAGCCATTTGCCGAAAACGGATTAAAAATTCTCTGCAAATATGCTCCATCGGCCTACATAGTTCCCGTTACCATTAATAACTCGTGGAAAATGACAAAATGGGGCTCTTTTCCATTAGGTATTGGCAATAAACTAGAATTTACAATCCATAATCCCATTCCCGTCAAAGAAATGCCTTTCGCCGAGCTTTTTCAAAAAACGGAGAAACTAATAATTGAAGATATCCATTGGTAGCAAAAAACGGTGGTGACATCCGATGGTAGCATCGACAATCTGGATTTCAGATCAATTACAATTGATCTAGAATATATAGGTAGCTTTATAAGTTAAGCAACAAACAAAAGATAACAATTCTAAAAAATAAATATGGCAAGATCAAACTCATTTAACAAAAAAGAAATAGAAAAGAACAAACAACAAAAAAGAAAAGAAAAACAGCAGCGAAGGGAAGAACGAAAAAACAATCCGACAAAATCTTTTGAGGATATGATTGCTTACGTTGATGAAAACGGGATGATTACAGATACGCCTCCTGATTTGCAAAACAAAGAAATAATCAATGCTGAAGATATTGTTATTAACGTACCCAAAAAGACTGAAGAAGAGAAAAATCCTGTAATAAAAGGGAGAGTGGAATATTTTAATACGGATAAGGGGTTCGGTTTTATCAGGCCTATTGGCAGCATCGATAAATACTTTTTTCATGTTAGCAGTACTTCTGATACCCTCATTGAAGGAAACATAGTAACATTTGAGTTGGAACGTGGACAAAAAGGCATAAATGCCGTAAAAATTGCCCTTGCCGATAAAAATGGAAAATAAATTGATAGTAACATATAAACAAAGAAAAGATGAACATTTATGTATCAAATTTAAACTTTAGCACAACAAGCGAAAGTTTTCAAGAATTATTTGCCGAATACGGCGAAGTAGAATCTGCTAAAATTATTACAGACAAATTTAGCGGCAGATCACGCGGATTTGGTTTTATTGAAATGCCTAATGACGCGGAAGGTCAAAAGGCTATCGATGAACTGAATAATACTGATTTTGAAGGAAAAACAATCACTGTAAATATTGCTCGCCCCAAAACAGAAAGAAGCGGAGGTGATTACAATAATCGCGGTGAAAACGGCGGTTACAACCGAAATCGCTATTAATTGAACAGAGACATACGCAAATTTAAACGGGCAGGTGATAATACCTGTCCGTTTTTTTTACGCTATTTGTCTATGTTTTTAATAAAAATCAATTTTCAAACATCTAGTTCAGGTCATCAAAGGCTTGGAAACTTCACGTGCTTGTATTTATAAAAAAATCATGTCAAAATCCGGCAAACAATTATATCTGCAATAAATATTGTACTTTTGTAATCCATTTAATCCGGATCAAGAATGAATTATATAATTAAAAGCCCGTTACTGTTGAAGAGTACTATTGCTTTACCTTCGTCGAAAAGTATCAGTAATCGTGCACTCATTCTAAATGCTTTGAGCGGTCGCCCGCAGGCTATCCAAAACCTGTCTGACTGCGACGATACAGAAGTTTTAATGAAAGCGCTGGACTTTGAAAACTGCAATTTTGACATCAAAGCAGCAGGCACGGCCATGCGTTTTCTTACGGCTCTGCTTTCAACAAAGAAAGGATCTTGGACTATCACCGGAACTGAAAGGATGAAAAACCGCCCGATCAGATTATTAGCAGAGGCGTTAAAAAACCTCGGAGGCAATGTGGAATACATGGAGAAAGATGGATTTCCCCCCTTAAGAATCCATGGCTGCCAATTGCTAGGCGGCAAGATTTCGATGTCAGGAAATGTAAGTTCACAATATATCTCTGCATTACTCATGATCGCTCCTTTAATGAAAGAAGGGTTGACTCTAGAGCTGGAAGGTAACATAATATCAAAGCCCTATATCCATCTGACTATAGAACTGATGAAAGTTTTCGGCGTTGATACTGACTGGAATGAACATACAATCCATATTCGTCCTCAAACTTACAAACCTGTTGCCTTCACAATAGAATCAGACTGGAGTGCAGCTTCCTACTGGTACGAAATTGCTGCATTATCAAAAACAGACATCGTGCTGGAAGGATTGTTCGAAAAAAGCCTGCAAGGAGATTCTGCCGTCAGACGACTGTTTAGACCTCTCGGCATAAACACTGCATTCACCCCAAAAGGTGTAGTATTAAGTCAAGCTAACAGAGAAACAAAAATGATGGAATACAATTTCGAAGACGAACCGGATCTGGCGCAAACATTTGTTGTCACTTGCTGCCTTCTTCATATTCCATTTCACTTTACTGGTTTACAAAGCTTGAAGATTAAGGAAACCGATCGTATCGAGGCCCTGAAAAAAGAGCTTCGAAAACTAGGATATCAACTGAAAGATTCTTGCAATAGTATTCTGATTTGGGACGGTTCAAGATGTCAGGCAGAAACAGATCCGATAATATCGACCTACGAAGATCACCGGATGGCTATGACGTTCGCTCCGACTGCATTGCTACGCCAACAAGGAATAACAATTGCAAACCCGGAAGTAGTGAGCAAAAGCTATCCGCATTATTGGGAAGATTTGCAAAAAGCCGGATTCACAATTGAGCGACAATAAATTCAAATTAAATTACGTATCGACTTAAATTAATTAACTGACAATATATGTTATATCTCATACTTGGACTTGTAGCTTTAGGCGTCATCGCTGCTATCGCCGGATATTTCCGCAACAGGAAACTGCAACAAATGGTGAAAGATGGAAAAATAAGCGAAATTCCCGAACCAAAAGAATTGCAATCATCTTGCAATAGTTGCGGCGTCAATGAGCTATGCGAACGCGATAAAATGATGTCGGCTTCTTGTCAGGCAATTGAATATTATAATGACGAAGAACTGGACAATTATAAGGGGATAGCGTCAAATACCTATGATGACAAAGCTATTGATGAATTCCGTGAAGTTCTTTATACACTTCGACAGGAAGAAATCGCAGGTTGGCTACATAGTTTGCAACTAAGGGAGGTGAATTTACCTGACGCATTGAAAGACGAAGCTTTCATGCTGGTCAATGATAAACAACAATAGAATAAAGAAAAAACATGGATTTATTGCAATACAGTTTCTTCCAAAATGCTCTTATAGGCAGCTTTCTTACCGCTATCGCATGCGGTATCGTCGGAACGTATATTGTTGCCCGACGGTTGGTCTTTATCAGTGGCGGAATAACTCATGCTTCATTTGGCGGGCTTGGATTAGGGTTCTTTCTTGGCATAAATCCAGTACTGACAGCAATGGCATTCTCCGTATTGTCGGCTTTCGGTGTCGAATGGGCCAGCAAAACGCAGAACATTCGTGAAGACTCAGCTATTGCCGGCGTCTGGTCTTTAGGTATGGCCCTTGGCGTTATCTTCATATTTCTTACTCCCGGCT
Organism: Lentisphaeria bacterium; assembly: GCA_041669565.1. GTDB lineage: Bacteria > Verrucomicrobiota > Lentisphaeria > Oligosphaerales > Oligosphaeraceae > JBAYAV01. Next base: position 418 of record JBAYAV010000263.1, on the reverse strand, counting down.
ACGCACCAAACCTTTCAGCCTATCTGTTCGGAAATATCCTCACTATCACGATGACCGATATCATTGCCATAACGTCCTTAGTCATCATATTGATTGTCGTTTTCTCTCTATTCTTGCGTAAAATCATTTATGTTGCATTCGACCGCGATTTTGCCATGACTCAACAATTACCTGTCAAGACCATCGAATACGCCATGATGTTTTTCATTTCTGTTACAATTGTATTATCTATCCGCCTTGTGGGTATCATGTTACTCATGAGTCTGCTTACTATTCCTCAGATAACCGTTAATCTATTCACTTCCGACTTTAAAAAAATTATCTGGGGAAGCATCTTTATCGGTTTCTTCGGATGTGTTGTCGGACTGGTTCTTTCCTATTTTCTGAATGTACCCTCAGGTGCCTTTATCATCTTGAT
>JBAYAV010000262.1:0-4775 GCA_041669565.1 Lentisphaeria bacterium | reverse complement strand
TTGGCGAATGCTGAATGATGAATGATGAATGATAAATGCTGAATGATAAATGATGAGTTAAGAATTAATTCAACTCATCATTCAGCATTCATAACTCATAACTCGCCGCAGGCGTAAGGGTGTCCATTTAATGGCCGGAGAATCCTTCATTTTGATGAGGTAAGTTCATACCCTATCTAGAAAACAAGCCTTTTTTTGCTTTTTGTAGGGGCAGAATATTTTCTGCCCGTTCTTGCAGGGCTGCTGATTTTTATATACACACGTCTTTAACGGAAAAATTAAAATCGCCTGAATGACAAATGAGTCGATTAAAATTGTAGGGACGGAATATTTTCCGCCCGTTCTTTCACGGCCGCTAATTTTTATATACGTACGTCGCCAAGACAATGGCATGTTTGGAATCTAAAACGAAGAAATCCTGACTGACACTCCGAGTGGAATGCCTGTCGGGATTGTGTTTTACACCATGCTGAAGAGTTTTAAGTCAGATAATCATGTTATGGTGGTCTATTGTCGCATTCTGAAAGAACATGATGAAATAAATCGGCAAATAAATAATTTTTCCTTTGCGGGATATTTCCCGATTATTTGACACGACATATGCTTTTTGTATAGGATAATCCTTATTGGAAACAAAATTATTCAATGCGCTGTGAATAGAATAATCCTTGCCCGATTTCACCTCAATCGGAATTGTCGATAAACTGTCAAAATCATCAATCAGATAATCAACCTCACCCTTGTTGCGGTTGTCATAATAAAACAGTTTGTAACCGTGAGCAAGCAATTCTCCCGCGACAACCGTTTCATAAATCGATCCCAAGTTGATTGATCTTACGTCATCCAGTATCGCCCGGGCATTGTTGCCGTAAAGAATGCCGGATAAAATTCCGACATCATTCAAATACAACTTCAGTAAGTTTTTCCCTTCCGACTCGGCAAGAGGGAAAATTGGATTGGAAATAGCCTGTACATTTATGGCAATTCCGGCACTGACAAGATACTCGAACTCGTCCTGATAATTATGAAAGGTCTTTCCCCTTTTGCCTTCGATCTCTTGTGCAACAACGCGCTTCTTTTTATTCTCCATATTGGATGGAATCAAATCGTAGATGCGTCGTATTTTCAATTTGCGCTCATCATCATATTTAGAGGCATCGGCGGCATAATAATCATGAATTTCGCTTTGTATTTCTCGAATTCGCTGAATGTTGTGGCTTTTCAGAAAAGCGTTGACGGCATCCGGCAAACCGCCAGCCAACAGGAACCTTCTGAAAAGTCCCATTATTTTATTGTGCATCTCTTCATCAAGCGATTCTAGTTTCTGAAATTTGCTTTGAAGAGCCGAGATCATCATATCGTTCATCCCATTGGCATAAAGGAATTCCTCAAAGTCCAGCGGGAACATTCGCACCTTGCGGATGCTGCCTATGGGAATGGATGTAGTTTGTGATAACGTGACGCCAAGCAAAGAACCACTGGCAATATAGGTATATTTGTCATCCGACGCAAGGAACTTCAACAGTGTTAGCAAGTGCGGATATGCCTGAATTTCATCAATGAAAATCAGAGTGTCCTCTTTGGATTTCATTTTATTTCCGGCAAGCATACTGATTTGAAGATAAAAATCATCCACAGTCTTGGCATTGGCAAATAAACGGTCTCCCAGTGAATCCTCAACCATGTTGACTTCAATAAAATTTTCAAATAGCCGCTGCCCGGCATGCCGGATAATGAAAGTTTTGCCGACTTGATGCGCTCCGTCAATTAACAGAATTTTGGGTGAATTCGAACGTAAATGCTCCTCAATCAGGTGTTCAATTTTACGGTACAACATAGTTGAATCTCCTTGCTTATATTGACATTTCAATATCAATATAACATCTAATTGATGACATTTCAATACAATATACCCAAAAGAACTGCTACTTTTCAATAAAAAATACGCCATGCCGAAGAATTTTCGCTGGTCGTCCAGTCGTCTCACCGGACTTTTCATTGTGCACGGCCTTTTCCCTACGGGTGGCGATCCATAAGTTTTATGTTTTTGAGTTGTGTTTCTTCTTTCATTCTTGAAATCATAATTTGCAAACAGCGTCAGAGGTGTTGTATTTGACGGTAGTTTAGCAATGGGATCTCATATTATGACAAAATGGGAACAACTGAAAAGAATATTTGTGCGAAACCGGATTGTTCGGGCTTCGATGATCCGTGAGGCCGGAATTTCCGCGCAATTTATTACAAACATGCTTCGCAACGGTGACGTTTTTCTCCGTATTTCGACAATGATATTTTAAAAAAATCCGTACGTTTTTATATCCGATAATATAACAGACGCGCCATCATCTATTTGTACGATTTTTCCCAAATTACATTCACGATTTTTAACCATCAATGTAATGAAATAATATCCATGTCCCCGTTCCGACGTCTTGGTGGTGGGGGGTACAGAGACGCAAAATATTGCGTCTCTACGTTTCCGCGTCCTGTTATACGTTTCCCATTCATCATTGGTTTTGGCAATTTCAATTATTCCGTAAATATGATTTGGCATAACCACAAATTCATCCAATTTTATAAATGGGAAATGTTCCGGTATTTCAAACCAATATTTTTATGCTAATTCACCAATTTTATATCCACGAATTATAGATGCCAAATTTTGGGATTGTGGCCCAAATTTATTTTTTGGGGATGGGGATAATGGTGATTGTGGCAACGATGGTGGTGGTGATGATTGTAGAGACGCAAAATTTTGCGTCTCTTGCATGGTCTCAAGGTTTTATAGGTATGTTTTTCAAAACCGTTATGGTTGAAATACATAGAAAGACGTCGCTAAGACAACCGATGTTTGAAATCAAAAACGACGCACGTCCGTGCGTCTTTACGAGGGGCGTATATAAACGAGATGTAGGGGCAGAATATTTTCTGCCCGTTCTTGCATGGTCTCAAGGTTTTATAGGTATGTTTTTCAAAACCGTTATGGTTGAAATACATAGAAAGACGTCGCCAAGACAACCGAGGTTTGAAATCAAAAACGGCGCACGGACGTGCGTCGTTTTTGATTTCAAACATGCCATTGTAATGGCGATGTTCTGCGAGGAACGTAATTCATTTACAAAAAAGAGGTGAACAACAGGACTCAAAATTGCAAAAACTCTGCAGAAAATTCTTGCGTAATATGATTTTACGTCAAGAACTCTGGATTGTCCGGCTAATCAGGCAGTCAGCCGGAATGTTCAGTGTCTCATGCAACCTGCGAATCATATTTAGCGACAGATTGCGACTGCCGCTCAGGACGGCATAGGTCCGTGCGGTGGAGCCAAAGCAAGGTGCAATATCTTTAACCTTTAGCTGGCGTTGTTCCATCACAAACTGAATTGCTTCGATTGGCGTGGGCGCTTCGATGGGGTAATTTTTGTTTTCGTAATCAGCGATGACCAGCGAAAGCAACTCCATCTTTTCGGCAATATCACCGGTCGGTTCGGGATTCGCCATGGCCAGAGCTTCGAGTCTGTCCATAGCAGCATCAAGTTCTGCATCCGTCTTTATGACTTTGATGTTCATTTTTGTGCCTCCATGAACTAAAATTTTATCTTACTGTATTCGGCATGAGTGCCGATCCAACTGACAATCAAGGCTTCTTGCACATAAATGGCAAGGACAACCAATCGAAAATGATTGCCTCCTATGTTGAAAATCACCCGATTGCCACTGAGAAAACTTGCCGTTGAAAATTCCCGTTTTATATCGACGGGTGTTTTCCAAATCGCTTTTTCTGCAATCTGTGTCCACGCCTTCAATGACGGGGAAGCTGCGGTATGCGTCTTCATAAACGCATTGATTTTCTTTTTACCATTGACTCGCATTCTAACCTTTTTCGTTTCTAAATTTAATATAGTCCCATTTTGGTACTATATCAAGTTGAAATTAGATCTTTTCTCCTAAAAAAGTAAACGCATCTTTTTTTGCAGGACAAGGAATATCGACACGCAGGTTGGAGATGATAAAGGGAGGATTATTATATATAGATCCCGTTTGGCATCCTCTCCATAGACAGGGCAGTTCGTGCTAAAGGGAGGCAATCTCGCATCATTAAAAGCGAACAGAGGGGCAAATTCAAGCGAATCCGCGAAACATGAAAAATTTGACCGTACCCAATGTTTTTTTTACAACGGAAAGGAACGGAAGGAAGAAAAACGGAAAGGGACGGAAAAGACAGAATGCAAGACTGGAGTGCTGAATGGGCTGAGGACGGAAAAACAATTTTTTTTGTCCATTTAATTGCTAGGGTGTCTTTTCATTTTGATGAGGTAAGTCCATACCCTATCTAGAAAACAAGCTTTTTTTTGCTTTTTGTAGGGGCAGAATATTTTCTGCCCGTTCTTTCACGGCCGCTGATTTTTATATACACACGTCTTTAACGGAAAAATTAAAATCGCCTGAATAACGAATGAATCGATTAAAATTGTACGGGCGGAATATTTTCCGCCCGTTCTTTCACGGCCGCTGATTTTTATATACACACGTCTTTAACGGAAAAATTAAAATCGCCTGAATGACGAATGAATCGATTAAAATTGTACGGGCGGAATATTTTCTGCCCGTTCTTTCACGGCCGCTGATTTTTATATACACACGTTCCCAAGGCAATGGCGACGTCTTTCTGTGTATTTTGAACAATCCTGGTATTTTTTGTATATTGTCGAATGCGATATTGAGACATAATGCATTTTTGTTATTGTTTCAAACATCGCATTTTTGGTTGCTAATGT
>JBAYAV010000261.1:0-4783 GCA_041669565.1 Lentisphaeria bacterium | reverse complement strand
TTAAATATTGTAGCAATCTGAACCAAACGGGAACGCATTGACGTCAACCGCCTAAGACCTGCATAGTCCTTTGGCATTTCATATTTGGCTTTTGGTTTCTGTATGGATCCCAATCAGGCCAGACACTGGGCATCTAGTTTGCCTGTTTTCGTTTTGACATTGATAAACATTTTGAATGCAGGCATTTTTACTGGATTGACCATGGAGATATAAACGTCTTTTTCTTTGCCTTAAGATGTTTGATCAGACGATTTGAATAACATCCAGTAGGTTCCATTACGAATTGGTATACGACCTTGTGCTGCGGATGTATTCGTTCCTCAATGTCCTTTTTGTTTTCTTTCAGTCCATTGAAAAGCAATTTTACGCCTTCTGATGTATTCGTAATACTTTTAATTAGCAGAGATATTAGATTATTGTTATCTGATATTTCCTGATTATTATGCCAGTCTATGGCACAAACAGATTCTTTTTTACCAACATCAATACCAACCCAGATTATTTTTTAAAAAAACTTGACAATTCTCCATTTTCTGCTACATTATAAATTGTGCGTGTAAAAGTCAATCTTGCAAAACATGATGATTTTCCATTTTGCTACTATTTTATTAAATATGTGCGTGTAAAAGTCAATCTTGCAAAATGCGACAATAATTGCACTGCACGGTAACGGTCATACCACCTAATACCACCTTTCGAGGAATCAACCCCTCCTAAGACATAGGTCGGTATGGCCGCGTTTTTTTTATGATCGAAATCACAAGAAAACAGGCAAAAAATACAATTCAACTAATTTAACGAATGCAACAGAAGAGAGAAAAGAAGTAATACAAAACTTATAAAAAATAAGGACACCACAATCTACATGACATATATCAAAAAGGCAAGAGACACAACGTGGATAACCTTATAAAATGTTCATACATAAAGTACTTAGACCTTTTTATTTCTGTAATAACGAGAAGATGATTTTGGTGGGAATCGCAATAGCTATCGGCATATAGATGTCAATAACGCTACTATACAAGAGACGCGCGTCCGCGCGTCTTTACGTGCTGCTATACAAGACAATGTAATATTTAGAATACCAACAAACAAAAAATATTATATCGCAATTAAATAAACGGGCAGAAACATTCCGCCCAATCATATAATTTTTCAAGAATTCTTTTAATTAAAAAAAATATTGTGGTATATTGCTATATCATAAAAAGTCAACAAAAACAAAGAAGAAAACATGAAGAAATTCGCTGTAATAACAGCATTGTGTGGAGCGATGGTATTAATGTCAAGCTGTGCCTCGATCTTTACCGGAATGAGTGATCAGATTACCTTCAACTCTCAGCCGGAGGGGGCGAAAGTGCAAATCGACAGAATGCACGTTGGCCGCACTCCTATCACCATCCCGTTCAAGAGGTGCTTAACAGCGCCACAAGTTCAAATCAGTCTCGACGGTTACGAATCCCAGTACGTCATGCTCCAAACTGAATTTAATAATATTGCCTTGCTTGACATATTTTTATTCCCTACCTTCGCGGTTGATCTTGTCACAGGCGCAATTACAAAATACTCAACACTTAATTACGAAATAAAGCTAGACAAAAAAAATGTAAAGCATGCGAACCAGTAGCAAGAACCATGCGAACCATCGCATTCGAGGGATTATAAAGACACACGAATCCCAAAAATAAGATATTCGAAGATTTTAAGAGACGCACAGCCGTGCATCTCTTAAAATGATTCAGGCAAAAATCAACTATTACACAATTTGTTCTTTATTGCTCTGCCACACAAATTGAATTCAATACTTTTGCAATTTGTTGATTTTGATCAAGTTTCATAAAAAATTGTGGGGGGCAAAAGCCTTTTTTCAATAGTCGCAGTTGATTTAGGGATATTTTTTTAGGAAGCTCTTTTAATTTATTAAAATAGATTAAACAAACAGTCGTTTTTCCATCTGTATATTTATCAAAATCATCCTTCTGAACACATAATACCTTTGAGTGTTTTTTCCATGCATTTTCAGGTGATATCAGTTCAATTTTTTTCACCATTACAAATGCTGCAATTTCCCCTTTCGGCATCGTTGAATAGATCCATACTTTTGTACCTTCAGGGATATTCATTTTTCGGGTTCTTAATTCAATAAGTTTATCTCCTGATAATATTTTATCGACATATTGAGGTTTTATTGAAATTAAAATATCGTCCATAATTCGCTATTAAATATTTTAAATCTGCACCCTTTGAATAATCATTTTTCGCTTACTTATAATTAGAACATCACTTACAGATTTAAAGTCATGCAATTTTAACCCCCAAAAAAATTACTCCATCATTTAGAAGAACAATCTTTCTGATTAACAGATTTAAACCTTAACATATGGTTTAATTATAAAGCGTTGTATCATTTAATGCTTTAAAGTTTTCTGCTGTTCGAACCATTTTGTTATAAGCATTAACTTCTTTGGTGTACAGCATTTTTACATTCCCAAATTTAATATCTTTGGGACCAAATTTTTTAATGATAACTTTTGCAATTTGTTGATTTGAATATGTTTTATTTGTCATAATAATATCCTTTTCTTTCTTTTAGCTATTAATATAATGTAAAGTCAAACGTTTGTCAATTAAAAATTATTTTATTATAAATTATAAGGAACAATATTCTAAAAGAACTTTAAATTAATGTTACATGAGATTGAATTTTACTATTTTTAAAAATGAATTCACAATTATTTTGAGATACTCCATTAAAAAATATATATTGCAACGGCAATCTTGCTAACACGAACAAATTATAATCGACAGCTTGATTTTCATCTTCTTTTTCTGTTGCATTCAACACAATTTCACCAATTTTTCTTTTATTTGCAGAAAACAATTGCGGCAAAGAGATTTCAACAACCCATACAATTTCTGGTAAAAATTCAGGCAGCTCTTTTAAAAATTTTAACGATTCCTTATTTCCATTCCAATCCTTAATATTTTTCAAATGAGATAAATATTTTTCTTTTTCAACACAGACAGCTCTAAAAACAATTTTTTGAACTTTGTCATTAGAATACCAAATCAAACGATTTATCCATTCATTGTTTAAATTAAGATGCTTCGTATTAATTATTGAATAGAGGAAATTCAAAGATTTAGTTTCAGCAATTATTCCACTATATTTAACTTTCGGTTTTTGAAGTGCCACAACATAGTCCACTTGCTCAGGATTGACATACAATTGAGGAACACAAAAATTCGGTCCAAAATTATCATCATGCCCAATAAAACTACTCGTCCAATTCAAACTGGGAATATAACCAACCCCTCCCCCAATATTAAAATAGGATGCATTCGCATTTGGTATCCAGGTGTCTTTATTAAAAGTATGTCCCCAGAAAGGCACAATATGTCGTCCATAGCATTCTCCACCCGGTTCACCTATTTGGAATGCTAATAAACTACCGCATCCTGATTCAACTCCTGCATATAAATATTTTTGATAAGGAAGATCTTTTCTTATAGTAGGAAATTCATTCGTTAATTTAGAATAATTCAAACTTTTATAAGATATTTTGAATTCATTTAGAATAGCCTCTATCTCATTTATAGCCAGACCATCTTCTGGAATATATTTTCCAATCCTTGATTTTCGGACGATTTTATTCATCGAACTATAAGCAACATTCAGTTTTGGTGAATAATTAGTAATTAAGGACCGTAATGCCACATGCGCACAGCATTTATTTAAGCCATTCTGCTGACAATATAGTATTCCCAAAATCGAAAATATCTTATTACAAATTCTTATTTTATAAATTGAGTGATGTGGTATATAATTATGCTGATGCGGATATTTCTTAAAAACGCCTTCAAATATATGAAAATAATTGATTAATTTACCAGACAATTTAGTTGCATAGTCCTTTTTTATTATTACATAGCCCATAAGATTATTATCATCACATTCAGCAAGCTCATTTTCTGATTTTATATCAACATTCCAAAAAGACAAACGCAAAAGCTCGCCGCATTTATAATCAGGAAACAATTCTTTTAGCTCAAGATTCTCGTCTTTAATCAGTCCTTCAGCCAGAATGCGTTCCTGAATAAAAGTTTTAGAACCAAATGATCGAGCTAAAGAAAAGCTCCTATGAATAGCAGGATTGCAAGAAAAATTATTTTCCATATAGGAGTAACATGAAAATGGCAATTCCATGTTAAGAAACAAAGTCTTATTGGAATGAACGAGTCTATGATCTATCATAATTTACATTTGTTTTTTTGTGTTTATTATTAATAATTTGATCATGTGCGAAATCTTGTGATAGGAGTAAATATTTGACAAAGTACATCTGAATCCTTGTTTTGATGAAATCACCAAACTAATCAAAAAAAGGAAATCCAAATGCAAGAAAAAGTTAGCATAGATTTGACGTTTTGCAATTCGGAGGAAAAATTTTCATTCGACGAGTTCGTTATGAAAGTTGCAGATGCTTTTGGGCACAAGGCCATCACCGAACGGCTAAAACTGATTCTTGGTCTTATTCAGGAAGTTTTACGAAACAGGATCTTTACCGGCCAGACACTTTGCCACGAACGTTCAGATGGTAAACTTGTACTCAATGGTGGTCACAATCGCAGAATTTGCACGAGCATCGGCGAATTCATCCTATATTTCAAACGGGGGAAATGCTGCAAATGTGGCGTTCCTTATGCTCCTCTTCAAAAGTTGATCAAATTCAGGCGTTACCAGGCAGAAACGAATGAACTTGAGAAACGAATGAACTTG
>JBAYAV010000260.1:0-4788 GCA_041669565.1 Lentisphaeria bacterium | reverse complement strand
GGGAACGGAAAAAGAGGAAGAGAAAAGATGAATTAATTCATAATCGGCTACGGTACACAGATGTGCGTCGTTTTTGTTTTCAAACATGGGTTGTTTTGGCGATGTCTTTCTGTATATTTTGAACAATCTGGGTATTTTTTTTATATTATCGAATGCGGATGTTGGGATATCATGCATTTTTGTTGATATTTCAAACATCGCATTTTTGGAAAATTTGCACGTAGCGGCGTCCGGCCGTGCGTCGTTTTTGTTTTAAAAGCTGACTCTATTTTCAGAACAAAAAAAATTGTAAGGGGCGGGATATTTTCCGCCCGTTTTTGCCCGGCCGCTGATTTTTATATACGCACATCGTCAAGACAACCGATGTTTGGAATCTAAAGCGACGCACGCACGTCCGTGCGCCGCTACAAGGGGGATTTACAAAACAACGTGATGTTTGAATTAAGGATAAAGGCGTCGCCAAAATAATAGGTTATTTGGTATCGTCAATAAAGGTATTTTCAATATAGGTTGTCATGTGCGTTGTTCTTCGACGATGAAGAGACAGCGTTGTATATGGCAACATCGTAATTATTATTTCAAAAAAAAAGTGCATGATAATCAAAATTATCATGCACTTAAGATATACTATAATAGAGCGAGTCTATTATTTTGCTGCAGCTGCTTCACGAGCGGCTTTTGCCTTATCAACCAAAATGGCAAATGCAGGCTCGTCATTAACAGCCAACTCTGCAAGCATTTTACGATTGATAACAATGCCAGCTTTGTTTAATCCATCAATAAACTGACTGTACTTGAAATCCAGGATACGACAAGCCGCATTAATACGTTGTGTCCAAAGACCACGGTACGTACGCTTCTTCTGCTTACGTCCCATATACGCATGAACCATTGCGTGATCTACAGCAATATAAGCCTGACGAATTAATTTACTGCGATTTCCACGATAGCCTTTAGCGGCTTTTAAAACTCTTTTACGGCGATGACGAGATGCCGGTGCACAAGTTACTCTCATTTTTATATCTCCTTCTTAAAATTACAGACCGTACGGGAAACAAGCCTTCATGCGACTTAATTCACTGCTTTTAACGACAGTTTGCTGACCCAATACGCGCTTGCGTTTTGAGCTTTTCTTCGTCAAAATATGACGTCCGCCCGCGCGGTTACGGAGATACTTGCCGGTTCCAGTTATTTTAAAACGCTTGGTAGCGGCCTTTCTTGTTTTCATCTTTGGCATGGTTTTTCCATCCTATTTTTTGCGAATTTATAAAAGACATTACCTGCCATGTTCCCAGTTTTATTTTTCAATTAAATAAAACGATCCCTGGCATCGCCCAGGCAATGTCACTCAACAAATGCTGAAATAAATTTCAGCTTCCAACAAAATCACAACACAAAAAATTCAACACCACTCGTAAAAATGGCATTGATTTTTTTTATTTGTAAAAGACGCAAGTATTATGATTCACTCGTGTCTTTTTTACTTTTTTCCATTCGTGCATTTTTCGCTTCACGGGCAGCCTTTGCCAATGTTTTGCGAAGCTCTGGGTTTGGTGCTAAAACAGCCGTAATATTTCGACCCATCCGTCTCGGAGGCGCATCTAAAATTGAAACGTCTTTTAAGCTTTCAATAAGACGCTGCATTAATTGCTGTCCAATTTCAGGATGAGACATCTCTCTTCCGCGAAAAACGATAAGAGCCCTTACTTTATCCCCTTTTTTCAAAAAATCAACTGCGCGCTTCGATTTAATTTGAAAATCATTATCATCAATCGTTGGCCCCATTTTCAATTCTTTGATTTTCGGTTGAATTTGTGCTTTTCGCGCTTCACGCAAACGCTTGGCTTCATCAAATTGATATTTTCCAAAATTCATAATCCGACATACAGGCGGTTCTGTCTTTGAAGGCATTTCAACCAAATCCAAACCAGCTTCCTCAGCACGCGCGACCGCATCGTTAAATGACACCACGCCCAACTGAGTATTGTCCTGTGAAATCAAACGAACTTTTCTGTTTCTATAATATCGATCACCAGCTCTTAATTGACGCACTCTGTGCACTCCTCTGTTATTTCTTAATACATATGGGAACCAGCCTAATACGCTGGTTCTCATCATAAATGTAGTCCATATTTCTGTTTTGTCACACTTTTTCTTTAATTTCTTTTATAATTCGCTCTAAAACTTCATCAAATTTAAAACTTCCCTCGTCACCGTTGGTGCGACTACGAACTGAAACTTCACCAGAATTTGCTTCCTTCTCACCAACAATTAACAAATAAGGAACGCGCATTCCACGGCCACGTCGAATCTTTCCGCCAATCGGATCCGCTTCCACATCAACAGAACAGCGAATCATTTCCGCACGAAGTTTCTTTTCTAAACCACGGGCATACTCTTCAAATTTTTCGCTAATGGGCAGAATCCGAACTTGTTCTGCCGCCAGCCAAACAGGGAAGGCGCCCGCATACTGTTCAATTAAAATTCCAAAGAAACGCTCAATTGAACCGAGCAGTGCACGGTGAACCATGTAAGGACGGTGTTTTTGACCATCGCTGCCGATATAGCTGATATCAAAACGCTCTGGTAAATTGAAGTCAAACTGGATTGTTGTTGTTTGCCATTCGCGTCCCAAAGCATCCTTTATCTTTAAATCGATTTTTGGACCATAGAAAGCGCCACCGCCTTCATCCACATCACATTGAACGTTTTCAGCTTTCACTGCATGCAACAGTGATTCGGTTGCTTGATCCCAACGGGCTTTTTCACCAACGGCTTTTGCCGGACGCGTTGCCAAATAAGCGCGAATATCTTTAAATCCGAAGCTTTTCCACATATACATACTGAAACGCAGCACTTCGCGAATTTCGTCTTCAACCTGTTCTGGTGTGCAGAAAATATGGGCATCATCCTGTGTAAAGCCGCGCACTCGCATCAGTCCGTGCAAGCTTCCTGCTTTTTCATAACGATAAACAGTGCCAAGTTCTGCCCAACGACATGGCAATTCCCGGTAGGAGCGTGGGTGATCCTTATAGACCATAACATGGAATGGGCAATTCATCGGTTTTACATAGTAGTCTTCCCCATCAATATCCATGCTGGAATACATTCCTTCACGGTAAAAATCAAGATGACCGCTTGTTTTCCATAGTAAGGAACGGCCGATATGCGGCGTATAGAGCATTTCATAACCATGAGCGTAGTGTTCGTCTGTCCAAAATTGTTCAATCTCATGACGGATTCGTGCGCCATTCGGATGCCAGCAAATGAGTCCCGGGCCAACTTCTTCATGGGTGCTGTACAAATCAAGTTCTTTTGCCAGTTTACGATGATCGCGTTTTTTTGCTTCTGCCATCTGAGTCAAATAAGCCTGTAAATCTTCTTTACTGGCAAAGGCGGTTCCATAAATTCGTTGCAGCATTTGATTTTTTTCATCGCCGTGAAAATAGGATCCTGCAATTCCCATTAACTTAATAGCGCCAATTTGTCCGCTGTGTTCCACATGCGGACCACGACACAAGTCCATATAATCGCCGGACTTATACATGCTTATTTTTTCGCCTTCCGGAATATCTTTTAGGCGTTCCAGTTTATAAGTCTGTCCTTTTTCCGTAAAATATTTTTCGGCTTCTTCGCGAGAGACTTCGAGGCGTTCGAAAGGAATTTGGCGTCCGAGCATTTTTTTCATGACTTTTTCGATCTTTTTCAGATCTTCAGGGACAAGCCGATGTTCCATATCGAAATCGTAGTAAAAGCCATCCTCTGTGCTTGGTCCGATATCAAATTTGGCATCTGGGTAAAGGCTCTGCACTGCAGCGGCCATAATATGTGCGGCGCTATGGCGCATCATTTGTAAAGAAACTTCTGACATTTTCTATTTCTCCATTTTATTCAAAATATATTATATGTAATTTTAAGAATTATTCCAACATACCCTTTGTGGATGGAATTTCTCCATTCAGTGCGGGATCTATATTGACTGCCTGACGTAAAGCGCGTCCAAAGGACTTAAAAATCGCTTCCATACCGTGGTGATTTTCTTCACATGCCAGCAAATCGACATGTACCGTCATTGCTGAAGTATTCACCATTGCTTGGAAAAATTCGCGATATAATCTTACACTTGTGCCGCCCACTGTGGTTTCCGGAAAATTGGCTCTCCACGATAGATGTGGCCGGCCGGATAAATCAATCACAACGCGTGCAAGTGTTTCGTCTAGGGGAACGCATGCCATTCCAAATCGGGTGACCCCGCGCTTATTGCCGAGGGCATTTTTCAATGCCTGGCCAAGCGCGAGTCCTAAATCCTCCAAAGTATGATGGTCATCGACTTCTAAATCACCTTTTACCTGAATAGAAAGGGAGAAACGGCCATGTCTTGAAAAAGCATCCAGCATATGATCCATAAATGGCACACCACTGTCAATCTTATTATCATTGGGACACTGATCCAGTCCCAGAGATAAAAAAATCTCAGTTTCTTTCGTTTTACGTTCTATTGTTGCCAAACGATCCATTTTTTGTTCCTCTACTTTTATTAAAATAACATAGTTTCTTAATATAATCCCCTATATCGAACTGTAAAGTCTAAACACGAATATTAACTATACTTCTATAAAATGGATAAACAATGAAAAGGGATGCAAAATAAATTTTATATTCTGGCAACATTAAAGAATCAAACGTAAAACCGCAGCTATTTCTGTTAAGATGTTTGGTGATTCATTTACCGTTAATCTAATTTGGGTATAAAGCATCCTACCGTCTCTGAGCATAACTCCATTGATC
>JBAYAV010000259.1:0-4834 GCA_041669565.1 Lentisphaeria bacterium | reverse complement strand
TCTATAATAGCGGATGCGTCTTCAACAACAGTTGTCTTTAGCCGTTTTTCTGGGGCGTATGCCGTAATATGCGCATTGATGCGATGAGATTGCGCGGTAAGAATAAGTCTAGAAAAAGAAGGCAAAAAGACATCTTTTACAAGCGGATTACAAAGCAGTTTTTCAATACTGTTCTTAAGAAGATCGCGTAAATGATCTGCGCAATGCTGTGCAAAACCGTTCCATAAATCGCCAGAACAGTAGATGGTATTTTGAGTTGTAATAAGAAAAGGCAGGCTCGTCTTTTCCATGGGAGGGGTGTAATGAACTGCATAGGTGCCATTCCAACCTTTATTGGCAAATGGCTTGATGATATATCCAGCCGTTTCTGCTCCCGGCAATGCGACGACTTTGGAGCATTTCGCATAAAGGCTGAGAGGCATGTCCGGGTGGTTTTTCGCCAATTCAGGAACCGTGACTTTGAAGTAAACTGGGTTGATATCCGCTTCTTCCTGATAGGTAACATGTAATTCTTCCCCGATGGCTTTGGCAGCATTGACGCCGTTGGCGATAAGCTTGCCACCTTCCTTTAGAAAAGCACGAATGGCGGTTACCATGGTATCACAAATCGTAATGTCTTCTGGAATAATAACAAGCTTATAGTTATCAAGAGATTGTAAACAACCGATAGGAATAATATCAAATTGCATCTTTAATTCTTCCAGTGCGCGCGTTAAACTGACCATGGATAACTTCCGCATTTCTTGTGGAAAATCATTTGCGCAAAGAATGGCAATATCTGTTATGTTTTGGGCATTGTTATACCACGGATCATAAGGACGAATGGCATCATAAACTTCGGCTATGCGATCGAATACTGGTAGATCTAAATCCCCACGCGGATGGAAGTGCCCGCCAATATTCGGACGAAGACCATGGGCTAGTCCGTAAAATAAATCAAATTTTAAACTTTCAGCATTGCGAAGACCGCCGAAATCACCCCAGTCATAAAAACGGCCGGTCATATTCAAAAGCGATTTGCCTGGCATAACATTGCGCATATAGTGCGCGGAAATGGGAAGAGATTCGTACCCCCATCCGGCTGTCGGTAAACACTCGCAATCAAAGTAGGCATCTAAATCTTTGACACTCTCAAAAGTCGGACCGTTAAAGTATAACATAGGCTCCGGAATGATCTTGCTAATAGCCGCTTTGATATCCCGGCAAAGCCGCAAAACACTCTGACGCGAAAATTCAATAATGGCATCGTTGTTCGTAATATCAATGCCTTGCTCTTTCATCATTTTAATGCATGTTGGACAAGTACAGCCAAACGCACCAAGGCAGTCGATAAAAAAACCCTTGACCGGATAGTTTTTGGCAACCTCGCAAATCATCGCAATTAGATGATCGCGATAAGGAGAATTATAGCACATGGTGCGGACAAAGGGGCTCGTTTTTTCTTCTCTGTATTCTCGCCCGTCTGGCAATATTGTGGTCCAATCTCGGTGCATTGCGCCTTCATAACTGCTGATCCCACCATTGAAATAGGCCGTTATGGCAATATTGTTTTTGGCGCATTCTTCGGTTAGTTCTCCAAATAAATCATAATTTAAAGAGGGGTGACGAGTGCCGATTTTAGTGTTGTAATAGGCCATGCCTAAATTGCAGCGGGCATGAAATCCAAGGTAATCAATGCCGCAACGTTTTAACTGTGCAACAAAGGCTTTGACTTGAAAGTTCTTCCCGACATCCGGCGTTTCGACTTGTGTGTGATTGTCAAAAAATAAGGCGTATTTTGGTTTCATTTTGTTGAGTTCCTAATAATTAGTTTGGTGGAAATTATCTTGGTTATCTTTTTTGAAGTTGGGCTGATTAGTGTTTTAACTGCATTGATGCCCATTAATTCAAAGTTCTGAGCAACTGTTGTGAGAGAAACTCCAGCGTATTCGGAAATTTGTATGCCGCCAAAACCGGCAATCGAGACGTCTTGTGGAATGTTCGTTCTTAAAATAAAAGCATCCTGAAGTAAGCGAGCAGCATGATAATCACTGTCACAAATAATGGCATCCGGATCCCATTTCATTAAAGTGGATAAGGGAAGTACCGGTTGTAAAAATTCACGAAATTGAAATTGATGCGACGCGCGCATGTTCCGTACGGCAGCACGAAAACCTTTTAATCGGAGAATGGAGTAATCAGCGGATGGCAAAACACCATAGTAGGCAATTCGTTGACATCCGCGTTTTATTAAATATTCCGTTATTTCCTGAACACCTTTCTCATCGTTACTCATAATCCCTAATCCCCCTAGAGGATTGGCGATGTTTACGGTGACTGCCGGGATGGAATGTGTGCGGAGGCTGTTGAGTATTTTGCACATATATTCTTTGTCTAAATCTCCCGATAAAATCAAACCACAAATCTTCTGGGAAAGAATCGCTGCTATAGCAGAATCTAAATCAGACTCGGACTCCTTGTAAAGGCGTAGGCTATATCCAATGCGCGATGTTTCATGCAAAATACCACGCAATATCCGCCCCGAATATTCCGTTTCATAATTGTTGTGCGTTATATATCCAATAATCTTGCTTTCGCCACTTCGCATAATACGAGCAAAATCATTTTTTATATATCCTAAACGCTTGGCGGCTTCCTGTATCTTAACGACTGTACTCGCCTTTATTCCAAATTTTTTCGCTTCCCCACGCAATACAACGGAAACCGTACTTGGACTTAATCCAACTTCTGAAGATATGTCTTTTAATCTTATCATGTTTTTCCTATAACTATAACGATGTAGTTTTTTGTAAAATAGTTCGATTTTAACGAAATGCAACTAGCAGGAAGGATGTTTCTGTAATTTTTAAGTTGAAAAGAATCAGAATCTCGGAAAACACATTTTTCCCTTCCCACATTTGCCGTCCTGAAACGAGGGTATAGATTTCCTATGGCCGCGGTTTTTACTCCTTTAACACCGTATAAGCGTTGATGTCTAGAGAGTGATTGGCGGCCTTTATTTTATTTGTTATGTGCACGTGCTTTGGACTAGGACAGAGTTCGGCAGTTCGGTCAGCCGGTATCGTATGAAATTTTTCATCCACCCATGTCGATTTCTGTGAGCTTACGAGTTCGGTTCGCGCTTCGGAACTTGTCTATAAAATGGACGATTGTTCCGTACAAGTTCAGTATTGGACGCTGAAGGACTTTCGGAATGTCTTCATTGTTCTCATGCTGTAGCAACCTCATAAAGAGGCTGCTAAGCAACATTAATGTCCGTATTATGTCGGTTATCTGCACAATGAGATAATAGTTCTGTCTCGCGTGTCCCCTTGTGCCAAATGCCGCCTTCAGTTTAACCCCGTGATGCTTCTGTACCTTGAATGCATCTTCGGTTTGTCCGCGCGTTCTGTAGATTTCGTCGAGGATGCGCAATGCTGCATCCTCGTTGTGATGCAGGAAGATTGTGGTTGCAAAAAAACAAAGTAGCCTTCCTTTTCACTGTTGTCTTTTGTTATCTTTATGACGTCTAATGTGAATTTCGTCTTTCCAAATTTGTGTTTCACCTCATTGTATCAGGAGACTTTGCGCGTCCTTCCGTTTTTGGGATTGGTGCTGGTGAAATGCTTAGCTGACTTTCCGTTCATTTCTCTTTTGGCTTCCCTCAAGAATACAAGTGTCTTTTCATTCACAGTTACAGAAAGTCCCTATCCGTTCGCACGGTAGATATTCAGGATATCCTCGCAAAGGTATAGCCGTCGAGCAGTCTGATCAGCCTCAAGCGCCCGAACTCCCGGTAGATGTTTGGCCGTCTTCAGCTTGCGGCCCTGTTTGTCGTATTCCCCGTTGGGGTTCTCGATGGACTGTGTGATCTTAAAAGTCGTCTAAAACAAGCACAAAATGCATAATTTTTCTAAAACACCTCAATTTTTTTCAAAATTGAGGTGTTTTTATTTGCAAATAAACGTGTGGATATTTTTTCGATATGTTAATAACAAGGTATTTAGATTAATATTTTTTGGATAACCTGTAAAGGACTACTAGATATGGAAATTGACAATTTGACGTGCTGTGGTTTATTCATTAACAACTGCTCTTTGTGCTAAGGGGCTGTTCAGAAATAACCTTTACATTTGCCTAATTCTCGTGAATGCTTTTTGTACCGCCAACCTCGTCACATACCTGAGGGTATGCTCCTCGTTGTCGGCCCCAAAATCAAATCACGATTTTTTCGGTAAATTGTCAAGTTAATTTTTTTACAGCCCCTAATCTCCAAAAAAGTATTGTTTATTTTTTAAAGTTGGCCAATGGAATCTAAATGTAAACTCATTAAGTTCATTCTGTCTGTGATTTTTCTCAATTGAAATTTACTATGGCAATGAAACTATTCATAAGTAATTAGGTCATTATAGTTTAAGTATGCCGTTGAAAATTGCTTTGCTGATTTGCGCGCCCCGAAGAATTTGTATGTTCCGTTGGCTCGCTGCTTGGTTTATTGATTGAGTGGAAGTGTGTTTTATAATTTGATTCGGATGTTTCATAAAGATTACGATGTATTCGTGTGTATTGTATGACTTCCTGGGTTCTTTATGATTTTTAGTCGTCTCAATTTCCAATTTAAGAAATTCATGCATGTCTATTTTCATGTTCTAAAAGTCATGGAATTCCATGATAATTTACGCTTCCGTATGTTCTTTCTTGAAAGGAATAAAAAAGATGCTATTTTTTTTGTTAGTGGTTTGATTTTACTATTTTTGCCCACCCTACCATTGGGGGACCCCCTCCCCACGCGCGGGAAGGGGGTCCGTTATTAGACGCTGTTCTTGAAATATTAGGAAGCTGATGCTCCTGTGCG
>JBAYAV010000258.1:0-4837 GCA_041669565.1 Lentisphaeria bacterium | reverse complement strand
GAAATGGCCGACAAAATTACAACCATGCTTTTATCACGAATTGCTTCTCCGGATCTGCCGATCCGAAAAACAATCATAAGCCCGAAATTCATAGAGCGAGATTCGTGTCGAAAAATAAACTAAAAAAACGGTTAAGCCATACGAATTAAAATCGTATTTGCAATCATTATAGATAAGATTTTAATATACAGGAAGAAATAATATCATGAAAAGAACGCATTTCATTATTCTTTTAGTTTTTCTTTTTATCGGAGGCGGTTTCTGCGCTGACTTCACATTAAATCATCGTTTTTTGCCGGATGATGATGGTGGCATTATTGACTGGCGCTTCAACCCAGCCAAACAGTTTCAGCCTCTTGGAAAAGCCGAATGTGTAATGCAAAACGGCCAACCCGGTGTAAAACTCACTGCCACAGAGGCTTTTTGTGCCATTTACGCCAAAAATCGAATCTCCGCAAAACCTGGAGACAAATTCAGCCTTACGGGCATGGCATCTGGAAAAGGAAAAATTGCGATCGGATTTTATATGTACTCGAAAGGATTGTGGCGCGGAAGTTTAGAAAAATGGTTTAATGTTTCTGAAAAAAATATTCCAATCAGTCATGATTTCGAAATAAAATCGACCGTTACCGATAAAGACATAAACTACATAACGATAATGATTATGGTAAAAAAACCATCGGAAGTCACCCTATCAGAGTTTTGCTGTAAAAAACAAATCCCTTAATGAAAAGAATCGCATAATGGACTTTGATTATTTTACAATATACAAATAAATCCAGACAGGACAATAAAAATAAGATTCTTAATAACAAAGATAAATTTTAACATTAACAAAGGACAGAATTATGCAACAAAAAAATCAACTTGAACAAAATAAGAACTTTTTTCAACAGGGACAATTTTTTATAAAAAAATTATTAACGAAGGGAACTTTCAAAATGAAAACGTTCAAAAATTTCACATTAATCGAATTGCTCGTTGTTATTGCGATCATCGCAATTCTTGCATCTATGTTGCTTCCGGCTTTAAGTAAAGCCAGAGAAAAAGCAGTTAGCATCACATGTACCAATAATCTCAAACAACTCGGTCTTGTAATGAATTTGTATACTACCGATTTTAGAAATTTTCCGCCATACTGGGATCCCGTACTCGGGGACAGTCTTACATGGGCAGAATTATTGAAAGACAGTGGTTATATCAAGAAAGTCGACAATCATTCTTTTCACAGTATTTTAAGATGCCCAAGAGACCCCATTCTCCAACGTGGCATCACCCTTGAAAGTTTTGCTTGGGGAATCTATGGCTATAACTTGTGTTATTTAGGTGGAAATTATGCAAGTCTTTATGGTGGTGGCTGGGGACAAATAACCCCTACTCCAACAGTAGAACGCATAAAAAAACCATCGGAAACCGTAATGTGTCTTGATTCCGTTTTGAGCGATAGTGATCTTCAGGGATATTGCATGACTTATTCCTGGCAAGTAAATCCTCCCAAAAATGGCTTCATGCCAATTTACAGACATGATGGGCGTTGCAATATTCTGTGGGTAGCCGGTAATGTATCCTCTCAAAACCAAACGAGTGTATTAAATTATTATTGCGGCGTCCTTGACAATGGCAGAACAAGTAATGCAAAACAATCCAATAATTACTGGGATCGCGACTAAAACTAATATAACCCAATAACGAAACGGTTAAATCATCATTTTTTGTAAAAGGAACCATGAAAAAAACAATTCAATTTCTTTGTATCGTATGCGCATTTGTATCCCTTAACTTAAAAAGTGCGGATAGCGCGATAATACCCTTAATCACCCAAAAGAATAATCATGTGATCGACGGAATTATCCAAAAAGACGAATGGAATAACAGTACTGTTTTTTCAGGTTTTCTCCGTTATCAACCACGCCAACTAATTACGGATCGAGAGGGAAGTGTATTCCTTTGTGCAGACAAAGATAACTTTTACATTGCAATAAAAACAGTTACGCCAAATCATGATATTGGCGGTGGCTTGTTAACCCGTTCCAAAAAACATGATTCAGAGGTTTTCAACGATGATTCCATTGAAGTTGCTATTGTTCCCGATACCAATGACTCAAAGGGATATCATCTTATAGCAAATAGCAACGACGTCATTTTCGATCGTATGTTTGATTATGCCAACAAAGCATCCGTGCTCTCTTGGAATTGTTCCGGTCTAGAAACAAAAAGTAACATTCAAAGTGGCTGGTGGACAATTGAGCTTAAAATTCCGCGTATTGCCATTGGCAATCCACAAAATGGCATAAAACTTAACATCGCTCGAAACTGGTCTGGCATTGGTCCATCGGCTCTGTCTTCCACCAGAGACCATATGGAACAATCCAGGATGCTTGATATAAAATGGCGTCATGACGCCATTCCGGTGCAACTGAATGATTTGGGACCAATAGCAGAAGGTATTTGGATTCCCAAGGTTGAATTTCCACTTCTTCCTTCAAAAAAGACCGCTTGCCTAGACATTATTATACGCAAACATAAAATTCCGGGAGATGATGGAAAAATAGTGATGAGTTTAGCAAAAACAATTACTCATACGTGCATTGTTTCCAAAAAATATATGGACATCGAACGGGAACTTAATTCGCTACAAATTTTTGTACGGGACACCTCCAATGGTGAAGTCCTTTTCAAGCGTACTTTCTCTGCTCAAAAAGGAAGTACTCCCGGTAATATCCCTCCCACATTGGAATTTGACATAAAAGGTATCGGCACTGGGCAGTGTTTTTATTATCCGTCAAAAAATTTCGCGGATATCAACCTTTCCTGCTACCGGGATTTGAAAGTAAAAAGCCTCACTGTACTGATTGGAAACCAAGAAACCCTTATGAATAAAAAAAGTGGGGAATACTATGCATCCATCCAAATTCAAAAAAAACCTGGAATTTATCCGGTTCAGTTTAAGATGCAATTAGAAAACAAAGCTGAAGCAGAAACACTATATGGCTTTTCACTTGAAAAAAAGACATTCCCTTGGGAAAATAATTCATTAGGTAAAGCCAAAATAATTCTTCCACCATTTAAGCCTATACACATCGATAAAAACGAATTAAGTATCATTATGCGTAAAGTTGTTCTTAACGGCAGTGGTCTTTTTTCTTCTCTTGAGTGCCTTCATCAGCAAATGCTAGCAGCCCCTCTCTATTATAAACTTATCGTAGATGGTAAAACCTACATCTTGCAAGGGAAAACGCCCGAGATTAAAACAGAAAACAATGGTTACAATGCCAAAATCGAAGCTTGTGCTGTGTCCGAAGAAGGAACTCGTTTAATAACGAACGGCAATTTCGAATATGATGGTTTTCTGTGGAATCAGATAAAACTTTTTAATATTGCCGGTAAAAAACTTGAAGGACTCACCGTGGTTATTCCGCTTCTGAACCAAGAATGTCCATTATACCATATTGTTACAGCAGACAGTATTCGTCATAATCCCAGTGGCAACGTTCCTTCCGGCGAAGGACTCATTTGGAGCGGCGATAAACTGTATCGCCCTTTGGTTAGCGGCATCCTGACAATTCACCCCCAATTTGTTCCATATATCTGGTTGGGAGCTGAAAAACGCGGATTTAGTTTTTTTATCGATAATAGTTGCGGAATGAAACTTGACGAAAAAAAACCTGCGGTCAGACTATTTCGGGAAAAGAAAGTTTTACGCTTGGAAATAGACTTAATAAACCGGGCAGTACAAGTAAAAGAAGGTCACGCTTTTGCTTTCGGTATGCAACCCACACCAATCAAACCAGTTCCCAAAAAACTAAAAGAATATTTTCAAACGAATTTCTCGCAGGGTATCGACTCCCAGAAAACACTTTTAATGATAAACAGTCGCCTGATCGGCAATCTTAATGAGTGGTCCAAAAAACCTTATAAAAACGATTGGTCTCTTTGCGATGCAGTCGCTAAAACACTAAAAGAAGGACAGAATCCTGACAGAGTAGCAACCGCTATACAGAAATGGGACAGAAACAATCATGAGCAGCTTATCCCCTTGTTAGCGGACCTGCCACATGTAGATGGACGCGAATATTATACTTGGTGGCAAGACTGCCGGCGCTACTCTCTCGCCGATCTTTGTAAGATTAAAAAACCAGCGTTTTTTGGCAAGTATTCCGATCCAACCCTCGCGTTCTATAAAAATGAAGCCGTTCAGTATTTCCGTACGGAATGGATATCCTCTCCGTGTGGTTACACGGGTGCTATCCGCGCTTTTCTAGTTCCTTCTTTTATGGACTATGTTCTTTACTACTATGACCAGCAAATGGCTCATGGCCTTCAAGGGGTCTATTTTGATGACATGTTCCTTATTTCTTGTCACAATCCAAGAACGCTCGCCCAAACCGATGACAAGGGCTACGTACACGCTACCATGGGGATTCTCGCGATGCGTGAATTGGTTAAAAGAGCTGCAGTTATGCAGTATGAACGCGGGCTATCTCCGCGGTGGCTCCAAATTCATATGACCAACGCGTTGCTAGTTCCCTGTTTTTCCTTTGCTACCAGTATTTTAGATTGGGAAAGCTATTTTGGGGAACTCGAATTTCAGAAACGTTTTAGTCTCGCTTATGTTCGTACTGAATCTTTAGGCACTCAGATAGGTGCAGAAAGCGTTGTTCTTGATGGTAATGTGCGCAAATCAACCCCCAAGGAAACATGGCAAAACTCACGTTTGGAATATCTCACGAGAACACAATTAGCGATGATGCTTCCCAATGGAATTAAGCCATGGCTTCGCATGCCTGTTACCGCAGGTTTTCATCGTCCTACAGTATATCGTGCTTATGATATCCTT
>JBAYAV010000257.1:0-4850 GCA_041669565.1 Lentisphaeria bacterium | reverse complement strand
ACCACGCGCTCCTGCTCCGCCTTTTTTTCTTCCGCGATTTGCTTCCGTTCAGCACGCGCTTCCGCATCTTTCTGTTCCTGGTTTTTTAGAGCTTCGTACTCAGCGTTTTTTTCAGCCCATTTTGCATGCAAGGCATCTATTTCACTGGCTCGCTCCGATACCATTTTTCGCTCAATATATGGTGAAGCGACCGCCAGATAAGCAGAATAATCCACCGAACTCGATGTCAGCTGCCTCCCGACACTCCATAATTGTTCCATGATTTCAGCTTCTGGAGAGCCAGATTTTATATTCTCTTTAATACGATTGAGTTCCAGCTGCACATTCGAAATGCTTGTAATCTGTTCCCCGCCGGCATCCTTATCATGCTGCCAAAATGCCCCCTTATAAAAAAACACAACTCCGATAATTCCGCCAGCAAAAAGAAAAACTACAACCAAAAAAAGAATCCCACCAATCCACTTTTTCCCTGATTTTTTCGACGAGGGACCCGCCAATTCACTCAACGGATCCAGCTCTTCTGGCTTTTCAGATTCCTCCTCGGATGATACACCCGATTTTTGAAATGAATGATCCAGCACAGTTCCATCATCCGATGAATTTGCATCCGAACTTCTGGACAGCTTCTTTTTAACAAAAACAACGGCGCCCTTTCTTTTTTTCGGAATACAAGCCCCGCCTTCAGAAGTCCCCGAAGAAGATTTTTCCCCCGACCCCACTAGCGCCAAAGGATCGTCCGCCCCAAAATCCAAAGGAGCCTGAGAAAGCAAGTGAAGCTTTCCTTTGATCGGATTCTGTTCTTTCACCGCTTTTAAATCATTCAACAAGTCCGTAAAACTCGAGTATCGCTGATAGGGCCGTTTGGATAAAAGAATTTCTATAACAGTATTGAGACTAGGACAGCCGTCCTGTACAATTGACGCAATCGAAGGCAGTGGCTCCTGGCCGTGTTTCAACACAAGATCATTAACATCCGCGGCATTATAGGGATACTGCCCGGTGAGAGCTTGGTACAACGTTGCTCCCAAACTATACATATCACTACAGACATCCGCCCGCCTATTCAATAATAATTCTGGAGCAATATATTGTGGCGTACCATAGAGTTCCTGATCACCGTCCTGGTCTTCGTCGGTTTGCCGCACTGCCAGGCCAAGATCTGCCAGTTTAATACAATGGTCATCCGTAATCATAATATTATCCGGCTTAATATCGCGGTGCAGCATTTTGCGTTCTCGCCAAGCGTAGTCTAATGCCGAGGCAATATCGATGCCGATTTGCAAGACCTCTTTTGCAGACAAGCGTTTCTTTTTCTGCAATATTTCTTTCAAGGTCATTCCGGATATAAATTCCATCGCGAAATAATAAAGACCAGCATCCACATTAACAGCATACGCCTGAACGATATTTGGGTGATTTAAGGAAGCCGCCATCCGTGCTTCATTAATAAAATTTTGAATAAAAGACAGATCTTCGGCTAGTTTTCCGCTTAATATTTTCAGTGCAACATCACGATCCAGACTAATCTGATGCGCAAGATAGACTTTTCCCATTCCGCCTTCACCGATATCGCGAATAATCACAAAATCGCCAAGGACCGCGGTTGGAGAAATCGGTGTCATGGGTACTTGTACAGCCGCCTGACATTGACCGCAAACCACCATTTCGCCTGGTTCACAATCTTCAATATCTAAAATACATTGGCAATGACTGCATTGAAATCGCATTGTAATAAAAATTCCCTAAAACTAAAAGACAACGCCGTACATTAAAACACCCATAAATTTTATGTAAAATACGTTTGTAATACTTTACGCCATTATTCAAAAAAAACAAATCATTTTATCGAAAGAATAGGACTTCAAATATTTTTCCATCCTGTCCCAAAACAGGAACCTTTTTATAGGCTCAATCTCCTTCGAAAAGTTCATATAGCAACGCACAAGTGAGTCTTTTTATAAAAACCAAACAACACCAACACCAGCACCCCATAAAACCATAATTCAAGATCCCCAAAACAACGATTTTCAATGATTTTTTTTGTATTGCCCCAATGAAAAAAAGAACGATATTTACTACAAAAAAAGTTAAACATGTATTATATTATTAAAAGTCTACAAACCGCCATTGTCATGCGGTTTATTCATGCCCGCATAAATATGCCCGCATAAAATAGAAACCAAAAAGGAAGAAACAATGATTGTTACCACAAAAGAATTGTTCAAAGCTGCATATGGAAAATATGCCCTCGGTGCGTATAATATTAATAACCTGGAACAGTGCATGGGCTTGTTCCGAGGCAACATTCAAAGCAAAGCACCTTTTATTATCCAAATCAGCAAAGGCGCTCGTAAATATACCAACAAGCTAATGCTTGAAGGAATTATTCGCTCCGCCGACAAGGTCTTTCCAGAAGCAGTCTTTGCTGTGCACTTGGATCATGGTGACGAAGCCGCTTGTATGGATTGCATCGACAGCGGTTTCTACAGCTCGGTTATGATTGATGCCAGTGGTCTTTCCTTTGAAGAAAATATTGCAACAACCAAACGCGTAGTCGATGCAGCTCATGCCAAAGGCATTGTTGTTGAAGCGGAACTCGGCCAGCTTGGTGGTGTAGAAGAACACGTACAAGTCAGCGAAGCAGATGCTAAATTGACCGATCCTGCTCAAGCAAAAGAATTTGTAGACCGCACCGGCATTGACAGTCTTGCCTGCGCAATTGGCACAAGCCACGGCGCTTTCAAGTTTACCGGAACTCAGGGGCTCCATTTTGAAGTTCTTACTGAAATTCAACGTCGTTTGCCGAATTTCCCGCTTGTAATGCATGGTTCCAGTTCTGTTCCTCAGGAAGAAGTTGCCCGCATTAACGCTGCTGGTGGTAAAATATCTGGTGCCAAGGGTGTTGACGTAAATCAATTCTTAAAGGCCGCCTCATTAGGTGTTACCAAGATCAACATTGATACCGATGGTCGTCTAGTATGGTGCCGTGTTCATCGTGAACATTTCATGAACCATCCGGAAGATTTTGATCTGCGTCCGGCCGGAAAAGAATTCATGACCGCATATGCCGACTTTATTGCTGCAAAAAATGTAAAACTGGGTAGTGCTGGTCAGCTTGATGCTGTTCGTGCCATGCTCAAAAAATAAAAAAATCAAGGATTGAATAAATTCGTTTATTCAATCCTTACGATCGCAAAAAAACAGCGCCTTTTTATCAAAAGAAGGCGCTGTCTTTTTTTGTTGCCACAAATTTTAGAATAACGAAATGCAATAGAGTCTTTACAACTCTAATTCCAACGGCCAAGTCCTTTCATCAGCGACACGCTATAAGACAAAAAAAAGGCACAATCGATAACACAGAATCTTTCATTAAACGAGACTCTGCCAAATGCCTTTCCTCGCAGATTTAAATTTATAAACTCGAAACAGGGCCTCTATTTTGAACACTTTTCCGTTCAATAAAGAGTGGTTTAATAGCCACTGATTTTTCTACTTTTTTACCATCTAAGATAATATTCTTAATTTTCTTTAACAGCAATTCAGCTGATTCTTCAGCATTTTCTTCAAAAGTTGTTATCGGGGGCATTAGGGATTGAGTAAAACGCTGATTATCAAAGCTTATAACAGAAAGATCTTCCGGAATACGCAAGTCATGCTGATAGGCATAACTATAAACGCCAATCGTCAAGTAATCACTCAAGGCAAAAATAGCGGTAATTTCAGGATGATTCTTCTTTAATTTATCGACCGCTTCAGGAACATCTTTATTCGTTTCCACCTCTTCAAGCCAGATTGCTGTTTCAGGATGCTCGTTGCTATATTTTTTTATCCCCTCGCAACGCAAATAATAAACACCGTAACTAAATTCCATCTGCGTTGTTATAACTCCGATTTCCCGATGATTATTTTTTTCAGCAAGAAAACGCATCGCTTCATATCCAGCGCTCACATTGTCTGTAAAAACATTGCAAAAATTCCCTGCCATGTAATTCAATGCTATTATTTTCTCTTTCGGACAAAAATGCAATATTTTCCGCCACGTCTTTGCATCATAATAATTAATCACAACAACAACATCCGGTACAAACCCGCACTCACTAAATGATTCGGGTGAAACATAGAGAAAAAATCGAAAAAAATCGGCAAGGAGTTCCTTATTTAATAAATTTAATACCTTCGAATAAAAGGGATTTGCTACAATCTCCAAAGAGGTCAAAAAAACAATATTTTTATGAAAAAAAGGATTCTTTATGGCTTTCTGATTTACAACAACAGCACGGCCCTTAATACCAACAGCAAGATCCCTTTCACGTAAAACAGAAAGCGAACGCTTTATCGTGGCAGGACACACCTTAAATTTTTCCGACAGCTTCGCAATCGATGGTAAAAAAGGATCATAATTTCCCGCAACAATATTTTTTTCTATAACATTCACTATTTTTTTAAATGTATCTAACGCCATATTTCTCCTTAAAACAATCCCTCTAAAAAGACCACGGTCCCATACTGTCACCCAAAAAACTGTTTCATTTTACAGTAGTATTTCTCAAAAACACAGTCTTTTATCGAAACTTCTTAGCTAGCTACGCAACTTCATATTAAAATAGCCCCACTTCAAAAAATATCAACTTTTTACAAAAGAAAAATTATTTCTGAAAACCAGGACGTTTCAAAACCAATTTCTATTAGAAGCTGTAAAAAAATGAACTTGACAATTTGCCGGAAAGATCGTGATTTGATTTTGGGGCCGACAACGAGGAGCATACCCTCAGGTATGTGACGAGGTTGGCGGCACAAAAAGCATTCACGAGAATCAGGCAAATGGAAAGGTTATTTCTGAACAGCCCCTT
>JBAYAV010000256.1:0-4872 GCA_041669565.1 Lentisphaeria bacterium | reverse complement strand
TCGTGAATGCTTTTTGTGCCGCCAACCTCGTCACATACCTAAGGGTATGCTCCTCGTTGTCGGCCCCAAAATCAAATCACGATTTTTTCGGCAAATTGTCAAGTTCATTTTTTTACAGCCCCTTATCCGTATGTTTTTTATTTTTAATAAGAATAATATCGAAGCTTGAAAAGTCAAGTCATCGATGTTTTTGTGCGGCCTTTTTTTTAGAACATTCTAAAATATGAATAAAAAAAACAAAAAATCTAAAAAAACAGAAAAGTTGAATTGAAAAATAAAGAAGATATGATATTGTATAAAAGCAACTGGGAATCAGTTGTTGATCACGTTTTCTTTTGGGGTAGGATACCCAAGTGGCCAACGGGGGCAGACTGTAAATCTGCTAGCTATGCTTTCCATGGTTCGAATCCATGTCCTACCACCATTTTTATAAAACCTGCATTTTCTTGAAATGCAGGTTTTTTTGGTATTATATCAAATGTTTGAAGGAGTTGCATTATGATTTTGGATCAAATTGGGAACTTGTCATACTACTATTCAATACATCCATTGCTGAAAACAGTTGATGCTTTTTTAAAAACGAAAGACTGGCAGAAGGAAGCGCCTGGCAAGTATGATATTCCTGGAACAGGTGCGTGGGTGTCTTTGCAGGAAGTCGATGCCCACCCGCAAAAAAATGCCACCGCAGAATTTCATAAAAAATATATTGATTTACAGTATGTACTTTGTGGAAATGAAATGATGGGCTGGTCTACACTGAATTCCTTGCCGAACAATATCCCGTTTCAGGAGAAAAATGATTGCGGACTTATTCCGAATGCAGTCATCGATTCCTGGATTCAGGTGAAACCCGGCTTTTTCGCGATCTTCCAGCCATCCGATGTGCATGCACCCTGCTGCGGAAATGGATTTATTCGTAAAATCGTGGTAAAAATTCCTGCCTAAAAGAGTCTTATTTGTACAAACGTGTTCGATAATTTGGACACGTCTTTTTTTTGCTTCTTTTTTATAAACAGACGTCTTTTCCGGCATTACTTTTTTAAAAAGACACAAAAAAGAACAACGAAGGAGAAATTCATGACATATCGTTTTAAAGATATTTGCAGCCATTTTGATATTTATGGTGATTTTATAATTAGTTATCCTTTTGGGACGGGGCATATAAACGATACCTTTTGTGTCGTGTTTAATCAATGTGGCACGCGTGTCCGCTATACTCTGCAGCGCATTAATCATCATATTTTTAAACAGCCTGAGCTGTTAATGGAAAATATTTATCGGGTAACCGAATACCTATCCCATAAGAATATCGGTAAAGATCGAAGCCGTCACTGCCTTCATTTAGCAAAGTCGGATGGTGGAAAGCCCTATTATAAAGATGAATACGGTAATTTTTGGCGGATGTATTATTTCGTTGAAGACGCACGAACTTATGATATTATTGAAAATGACGATCAGGCGTATCAGGCGGCACGGGCATTTGGTAAATTTCAGGGTGATTTGGTGGCAATCCCAGGAAAACGCCTGCATGAGACAATCCCTGATTTTCATAATACACCAATGCGCTTGAAAAATCTAAAAATGTCGATTGCAGCTGATAAGATGAACCGCGCTAAGGATGTGCAAAAAGAAATCGATTTTGTTCTGGCACATGAAAAGGATGCAGCAGTGCTGACGGACCTGCAAAAATCAGGAGATATCCCAGAACGAATTACACATAATGATACGAAACTGAATAATATTCTAATAGATGATCGAACCGGCGAGGGAATCTGCGTGATTGATTTGGATACGGTGATGCCGGGATTGGCTCATTATGATTTCGGCGATATGGTTCGCACAGGAACAAGCCCCGCTGCTGAGGATGAAACCGATTTGAGTAAAGTCGGAATGCAGTTTAACCGGTTCGAAGCACTGTTGAAGGGATACCTATCCACGATGGACGGCGTTTTAAATAAAACAGAAAAAAAGCTCCTGCCTTTTGCCGGAAAGCTGATTACATTTGAAATCGGTATCCGATTCTTGACCGATTACCTTGATGGCGATACCTATTTCAAGGTGCATCGCGCCGGACATAACTTGGATCGCGCCCGTACACAATTTAAACTGGTCACATCAATCGAAGAACAGTTCGACAGTATGCAGAAACTGGTTGATGATGTACCGCTTTCTTAAACGAAATCTGACGAAGAAAAGTCCAGGGTAAAAAAAAGACTGGTCAGGAATGAATAATCGTTTGCCGGATTGAAGAACGCCACATTGATATAATAAAGAACGATTCGAAAGAACTCCGATGAGTCAACATTTCTGCAATAAGGGATCCAAAATGGATTTGGGACTCTTTTTTGTAGATATCCTATTTTTTTTGAACTTAATGGAACAAAAAACCTTTTCTTTGCGGGAAAGTGTTTTTTTTCCTCGTTTTACTTGTGATATATTAATATTGTTTTATAGTAATAGAATGACTATTTTTGTTAAAATTTAAATATATTGGAATTTATTTATCATGCTTATGTTAATTAAAAATGCTCATGTGATTTCTCCAGGGGTCGAGCTAAAAAATGCGGCCATCGAGATGGAAAATAATTTTATCAAACATGTCTATAAAGAAGGAGAATCATTGCCTTCTGGTGAAAAAGAATTTGATGCTGGTGGAAAAATGGTCGTACCGGGATTTATCGATGTCCATATTCATGCTGGAATGGGCTATGAAGCAACGACAGATGATCCGAAAGCAGTCCCTGCAATTGCCGGCGAAAAGCTCCGTGAAGGCGTTACATCCTTTTGTCCGACAACGCTGACGTTGTCGAAAGAACAACTCGCCGTAAGTTTAAAGCATATTGAAAAATATCGTCTGCATCCGACTGCAAGTCGAGTCATTGGGACTCATTTGGAAGGGCCGTTTATAAATCCTAAATGCGCTGGCGCACAAAATCCTACATACTTGCGTGCTCCTAATTTTGAGGAAATTCAGGCCTTAAATGATATCAGCCGAGTCTCCATTGTTTCTTATGCGCCTGAATTAGAAGGATCGGTAGAATTCACGAAAGATTTGCGTGATGCTGGTATCTGCTCAAGCTGCGGACATACCAACGCTACTATGGCACAATTTATGGCATGTAAAAAAGCGGGCTTGCATCGCCTGACTCATTTTTGCAATCAGATGACAAAACTTCATCATCGGGAAATCGGCATGGTTGGAACAGGGTTGTATGATGATGATGTCTATATCGAAATGATTTGCGATAAAATTCATCTCTGCCCAGATATGATTAAATTGATCTTTAAATTAAAACCCATCGATAAAATTCTGCTAATAACCGATGCGATGGAAGCGACGGGACTGCCGGATGGTAATTATCAGCTTGGCGGGCTTGATGTTGTTGTTGCTGATGGCGCGGCGCGCCTTGCCTCAAATGGCGCATTGGCAGGCAGTATTTTGCAGTATAATACGGCGTTGAAAAATGTTTATGAATTAACGGGACTTCCGCTGAAAGAACTCATTAAGACGACAAGCTTGAATCAGGCACAGAATCTTGGGCTGTCAAAGTTGGGTAAAGTGGAAGATGGTTTCCGTGCGGATATCACGGTTTTGGATCAAAAGTTTAATGTCCATGCAGTGTTTATGGATGGCGTTCAAAAGATTTAATGAAGTCCGAAGTAAAAATTGAAGTGGTTTTGGGGGATCGATCGAGTCCGAAACAGGATGATTTAATGCCGGTGGCGGTTGTTTTGGATCGTCTTCGCAGTGCTTATAATACGGGAAATATTTTTCGTTTGGCCGAGGCGACTCGAGTAAGCCGTATTTTTGCTTGTGGGTATACGCCGGCGCCGCCGCATGAAAAACTGCGAAAGACCGCGCGTGGATGTGATGAGTTGGTGGAGTGTGAAACGTATGAATCGGCATTTGAAGCGATTCTATATTTGAAGTCATGCGGCTTTACAATTTATGGCGTGGACACGATTGTGGGGGCTGTCGATTATCGGGAAACAGAATTTCAGTTCCCGGCAGCATTTGTTATGGGAAATGAAGCGCTGGGCATATCGAAAGAGGCCTTAGAACAGTGTGATGCCTTTGTTTCGCTACCGGCTTTCGGGTGTAAAAATTCCATCAATGTGGGAAATTGCTGCGCAGTCGTTTTGTTTGAGGCGTTGCATCAATGGAAAAATAGAAAAAAAGGTTCGGGTTGAAACGCGGTTCAGTTTCGGAATATAAAATAAATTTAAGTATATTCGGAAGGTGAAATAGAATTAGAAAATGATACGTTTTGAAACCATAAAATAGGAACAAAAATGATATTTAAATTTATTTGTTTGATTGTTAGGATGCTCCTTTCGATTCGTTATCGAATTCGGGTAAAAGGTCTCAAAGAATGTAAAGAAAAGGGAACAAAGGGTGTTTTGTTTTTGCCGAATCATGTTGCGTTAATTGATCCGGTTATTTTATCATCTGTTTTATATAAAGACTTTGAAATAAGAGCTTTGGCTGATGAAAAACAAATTGCGGGCACGGCACTGAAATATATTGCAAAGCAGATCCGTTTGCTGTCCCTTCCAGATATTGGTATTCAAGGCAGAGCCGGCCATGATATGGTTATTAAGCAAATTGATGCGTGCGTTACAGCATTGAAGGCAGATGACAATTTGCTGATGTATCCGGCAGGGCGTATTTATCGCTCCCAGTATGAAAAATTGCGCGGCAATGGCGGCGTGGCTAGAATTTTGGAGATGTATCCCGATGTCCGGATCGTTCTCGTACGGACGAAAGGACTCTGGGGCAGTGAGTTCGGACGCGGAAAAGGATATCAGTTTTCATTCGCCGATTGTCTGAAAAAACATTTTTGGCAAGTCTTTACGAATTTATTCTTTTTT
>JBAYAV010000255.1:0-4902 GCA_041669565.1 Lentisphaeria bacterium | reverse complement strand
TAACTTGAAAGAGGTCCTGAATTTCAATCAGAGAAAAGATGTGAAAAAATTCATGCTGGAAATTGTTGAACCTGCTTTTCTGGAACTGAAGGAAGAATTGTCAGAACAAAATATTAATGCGGTCATTAATTATGGTATAAAGAATAAGTACCGCAAAATAGAAATATGCATCCCCCATGAAAATTTGAAGGACTTTTCTTATGCGATTGTTGTGAAGGGATGCGATGTTTCGGATCTTTTCAGCGATGATGATAATACGCCTGATTTTTCGTCCGATAAATACTATAACTTATATACGAGGTTCTCGGATGGCCGGCTGGGATATGATATTCAATATTTCACAAAGGACGAAATACTGACGGATGTGCTGAAACAGTATGAGAGGTATTTGTCGTTTGCAAGTGATGGCGATAACGACCTCTTTTCTGTGGATACCGAGTCCTATAAGGGGATATCTCCAGATATTTTAGAGAACAAGTCGTAAGAGGTTGAATCTTATCTGTTGTGAAGTTGTGTCTATTGAAGGTAAAAATGACAGGATGAGAAAAGTATTTGCTACGAAAGCGTAAAACCAAGGGGTAAATTTGCAAATTAAAAGGCCCGCATGGATAGAATCCATGCGGGCTCTTTAATTTATAAAATCAGGCTAAAAATAAATAATTGCGACTGGTGGTAGAGCAGTCGAATAATCAAATTTTGAACCTCTTTTGATTTTCATTCACACGAAGAAGGTGGGCAGTGTTTTAGGAAGAGGAGCAACTTTATTGGTTTGCCTTTCTCTGTTCTGCTCTGCTCTTTCTTGTTGAAAAGAAATGATTGTTAAATGTCCTTGCTTACTCGCATGGAACAAAATTTAGGCCCGCACATTGTGCAAAATTTTTCTTTCTTTTGTTCGGGGTCATTATTTGGGCGTTCGGCGACTGCTTCAGCGCGAAGTCTACGGGCTTCGGTTGGATCCAGTGCAAGGTCAAATTGTTTTTCCCAATCGAAATCTGCGCGTGCGTCACTGATGGCGTTATCCCGATCGCGACAGCCTGGGATATTTTTGCCAATATCACCAGCGTGTGCGGCAATTTTATAAGCGATAACGCCGGCTCGCACATCAGCCTCATTGGGCAGGCCGATGTGTTCTTTCGGAGTCACATAACAGAGCATGGCAGCACCGTGCCATGCACCCATGGCGGCACCGATAGCACTCGTGATGTGATCATATCCGGGTGCGCAGTCTATCACGACTGGTCCTAAGATATAGAATGGCGCGTCATCACAGAGTAGCTGTTCTTTTTTCATATTCATTTCGACTTCTTGAATTGGAATATGGCCCGGGCCTTCGATCATTACTTGGACGCCAGCGGCTTTTGCACGGCGGGCTAGTTTGCCTAATTCGGCTAATTCCATGAATTGTGCTTCATCGCTTGCATCGGCTAGGCAGCCCGGGCGCATTCCATCGCCTAAGGATAATGAAACATCCTGTTTTGCGCAGATTTTTAAGATATCGTCAAAGCATTCATAGAAGGGGTTATCTTTACCTGTTTTTGAAATATAGCGTGCGATTAAGGCGCCACCGCGGCTGACAATACGCATTTTGCGCCGACGCACAAAGGGAAGCTGGTCGGGGCGAACTCCGACATGGATCGTAAAGTAATCAACGCCTTGTTTTGCCTGATCTTCAATGACCGATAGAATGGCTTCTTTGGAGAAGTCAATTGCGTCATCTTTTCCGGCACGGCAGGCTAGTTCATAAATGGGTACGGTTCCAATTGGAACAGGCGAATGCTCAATAATATAACGGCGGGTCATTTCCAAATTTTCACCCGTACTTAGGTCCATGACGGTATCTGCACCATATTCCACTGCGGCGTTGAGTTTTACGACTTCTTGTTTGGGGCAGCTTGACATGCTGGAAGTGCCAATATTGGCATTGATTTTTGTTTTTAATAATCGGCCGATACCCATGGGGGTGAGATTCTTGTGATTTTTGTTCGCAGGAATAATAATATGTCCAGCGGCTATTTCATCGCGAATATATTCTGGGGTACGTTGTTCTTTTTCTGCTACAATTTTCATTTCCGGGGTAATAATGCCCTGGAATGCTTTTGATAATTGGGTGTTTGCTGTTGCTAAAATAGCATTCATTTTTCTCCTCCTATGATGAAAGTTTAATAAAAATACATTTTGTTTTCAGCGGGAGAAAATTTAATAAAATATAACGTAAAAAAATATTTTGAACTTCCTACGCTGAAATTACTCAGATCAGGTTCTCGGGTTTGAAATTCTCAGCATACCTTCTGGTTTATGCACCCCGGTGTGAATTGTAATGTAATAGTCTTTCATTAAATAACAAGAAAAAAGTATCATGAAAGTACTGTTATTTAATAGAGTTCTAGGGATGTCATTTTTTATTGTAAACACGCTTATGATAATTTTAAGCCTTGTTGGAAAAGAGCCTCGTTTTTACATTTGATTTTTTGATGTTGTGATGAAAGATTATTTTAATGAGTATCTGAATTGACAAAAGAATTAATTTGGATATATTGATTTATAAAGAGCTCTAAAATTTTGGGAAAAAAAGATTTTTGTTGAATCTCTCTTTATTTTTACAAATAGCGAAAGCAGCAGATAATGATGAAAATTATTGATAAAAAGAAACCGGTGATGGTTACGGGCGCTACTGGATATGTTGCGGGGCAGTTGGTTCAATTGCTTTTGCAAAAGGGCTTCCTTGTGCATGCGGCAATTCGGGATTTGGACCATCCAGAAAAATTGAAATATTTAAATGCGATTGCGGATCAAGCTCCTGGAAAAATCCAGTATTTTAAGAGCGATTTATTGAAAAAGGGCTCTTATGCCGAAGCGATGTCGGGGTGTGAATTAGTTTTTCATTTGGCATCGCCTTTTACACTTAAAGTTGACAATCCGCTGAAGGAATTGATTGAGCCTGCAAAACTAGGCACGCGTAATGTATTGGAGCAGGCAACAAAAACGCCATCGGTAAAACGCGTGGTTCTTACAAGCAGCGTGGCGGCCATTTATAGCGATAATGCGGATATAAAAAAAACGCCGGGGGGCATTTTTAATGAGAATGTCTGGAATACGACTTCGTCGTTGGAGTATCAGCCTTATTTTTATTCGAAGACGATTGCGGAAAAAGAGGCCTGGAATATCGCAGAAAAGCAAAATCAGTGGGATTTGGTTGTGATAAATCCGAGTTTGATTATTGGTCCCGGCATTAATCCGTATGCGACATCGGAGAGTTTTCGTATGGTGAAGCAGTTTGGGGATGGCTCTTTGAAAATGGGCTGTCCGCATTATGGTTTTGGAATTGTGGATGTGCGTGATGTGGCCATGGCGCATTTTAAGGCGGGATTTACCCCAGAAGCGAGTGGGCGTTATTTAATTCATGCGCATAACACGGATTTATATGAGATGGGGCGGGCACTATTGGATAAATATGGCAAGGATTATCCGATCCCGCGGCGGGCATTGCCAAAGTGGGTTGTTTGGCTTTTCGGACCGATGATTAATAAGGCGATGACGCGGAAGATGGTTCATTTAAATGTCGGCATTCCGTGGCTGGGCGATCATTCGAAAGGAGTTCGTGAACTCGGACTTACGTATCGGCCAATGAAAGAGTCCATGGAAGAAATGTTCCAGCAACTCATCGATGCAAATATTATTTAGTTTGCTTTTTTTGTGTTTTGATTTGATTTTAGCGGTTAAAAGAGCCGTCTTCATGCGATATGCAATGAATTGTTCGTGTTGATCCGTTTAGAGGAGACTGTGTGTTGTGACGGCAATGAATTGATCTGTACTCTGAATTATAATAAACTGGTGGCGAAAGGTGTACGTTTTTCACGTGTTTATACGCCGAACCCCATTTGTGTGTCGGCTCGCGCTACGATGATTACTGGAATCGATTCATATAAATGTATCGGCACTAAGAATAATAGTGGTGCGGTGTGTGTGTTTGCGCATCTTGAAAAGATAAGTGTGGAATAGTGGTTTTATTGATATTATGAGGACGAAGTTGAACCGATCAATTATATTTAAAGGGAAGCCCCATTTAGAGGCGTTGTGCGACCTGTTTATTGGTGAATGCTTAGGGGAATATAAAATCATTGTAAAAAAGAAGCGTTTTGAAGTCGCGCTTTAAGGAAACCCTTTGAACAAATTATTTTTGTCTCATGAATTAATTGATTTTTTTGAGCAATTGGTAGAATGGTATAATGTGAAAAAGCGTGATTTGCCTTGGCGGCATTCTTGTACGCCCTACGGGGCGCTTGTTTCTGAGGTAATGCTTCAGCAAACGCGAGTGGATACCGTGATTTCTTATTATATCCATTTTCTGGAAGTTCTTCCCGATATTGAGAGTCTAGCAAATGCCCCGGAAGAATTATTAATGCAGTTATGGCAGGGGCTGGGATATTATCGGCGTGTGCGAAATTTGCAGAAAGCGGCTCAGCAGATTCTTTTAGATTATGACGGCAAATTTCCAGAAACGTATGAAGCCATCAAAAGTCTGAGTGGTATTGGCGAATATACTGCCGGCGCGATTTCTTCCATTGCTTTTAATTTGCCGTATCCGGCGATTGACGGTAATGTGGTTCGGGTGCTTTCCCGATTGTATGCGCGTGACCTTGATATAAAAACAATCCGTGAAATGCTTTTGCCGATTTATCAGAATTTTTCAGATCGTAGTGCTTTAACGCAGAGTTTTATGGATTTGGGGGCGACCATTTGTTTGCCAAATGGCAAACCGAATTGCTTGTCTTGCCCGTGGAAAGAATTCTGTATTGCGCATAGGGATCATAATGAGCTGAAATTTCCGGCCGCAAAAAGAAAGCTTGTTCGTAAAAAAGTAAAAATGACAGTTGTTGTTTTGAAAAATGGCGATAAGTATGC